>JBEKWT010000004.1:0-29135 GCA_049512795.1 Occallatibacter sp. | reverse complement strand
GATGTGAACTGGGATCAGGGCAACGATGCCAAGGGGTACTTCTGGATCGACGACGGCAACTATGGCGGAATGCCGGCTCCGACTTCGGCCCACGGAACATTTACCGGGTATGAAGAGTCAGAGTTGCTGGGCGGCTTTATGGGTGGCTACCAGGTTGGCGCCTTTTCGGGGTACTACGAGACGCGCAGCTGGGAGAACGGCTACTATGCCCAGGATGACTGGAAGGTCAACCGGAATCTCACTCTGAACCTCGGCGTGCGCTATGACACTCTGAGCCCGCCAACCGAAGCTCATAACCACATGTCCAATTTCAATCCGGCGACGGGCGAACTGGTCGAGGCTGGATCCTCAGGATGGCCCGCTGCTTTGGTCAACACGGCCCATGGCGACATTGGCCCACGCATCGGAGCAGCCTACGATCTGTTTGGGAATGGCAAGACGGTGCTCCGCGGTGGATACGGCCTGTTCTACTTTGTGAATCGCGGCGGCGTCGCCGAGGAACTCTCTGAGAACCCGGACTGGAACGGCATCGAAAGCTACTACGCATGCCCGACGGCTACGACATGCGGGACCGGCTATCGCATCACGCTCAGCGGCGAGGCTACGAACGGAAGCAACAATCCCATCGCCGCGACCGGGAGTCTGCCGGCGAAGATCGGCGTTAGCCCCACTGCCATCAACTCGACGGATAGCGTTGTCTACTATCCAAAGAACACCCCGAACTCCCATATCGACCAGTGGAACGTTCAGATCGAACAACAACTGGACAGCCACACCTCTCTGGACGTGGGCTACGTTGGGACATTGACGGGAAACCTCGCGGCGCAGTTCAATGCAAACGAAACGGTGCTTGGAGGCTCAACCAACTGGTTCCCGGTTGGAGGATCCGTCAACCCCAACGGTGTGGGCACGATCAACGCGTATGAAATGATCGGCAGCGGAAGCTACAACGGCCTGCAGGCCAAGCTGACTCGCAGAATGGCTACGGGGCTCCAGGCGAACGTTACGTACGCTTGGGGGCACGCTTTCGACAATACCTCTGACGTACTGTCGAATGCGCCCAACGGAATTCTCGTCGGGACCGGCGGAACACCGTTGCTGAAGTACCAGCGCGGCAGCTCGGACAACGATCAGCGCCAGCTTTTTGCCGCCGCCGCGATATACGATCTACCCTTCGGCCGTGGCAGGATGCTGGGTCAAAACATGCCGGTCGCGCTCGACTACATCGTTGGCGGCTGGCAATGGAACAACATAATTCAGCTGGCTACCGGCTCACCGATGGATATCCAGGGTGCGCCAAACAGCCCCAACGGCCGCCCGGACTACCACGGCGGATGCAAGACGAACGTCAACTGGCACACATGGATCAGCTGCCCCTCGGGAGCATTCACGGCTCCGGCTGGGCTGGTCGGTACCCTGCCGCGTAACTTCTTTGCCGGGCCGGGGACTCACACCTGGGACGCATCCCTGGTCAAGAGCTTTAGCATCGCGGAGCGGGTAAAGTCGGAGTTTCGCGCGCAGCTTTACAACGTGACGAATACGCCCCAGTTCCAGTTTCCGGATACCAATTACACCAACGGGGACTTCGGCCAGTTGACGAGCACTCGCATGTCGCCTACTCAGCGCGAGCTTGAGCTGGCGCTTCGCGTCTCGTTCTGATCTGCAGCTCTGACGCGCCACGGCGGCTCCAAGCCGCCGTGGCGCAGGGAATTCTTCCCGCTTCACGGGAATGCGCCCACGCGACGCCGATACCTTCTGGATGAACGAAAGGTGATGCAATGAAGCCCTCCAGGCAGCTGCTCGTGATTGCTGTGTCTGTGCTCGCCTGCGGTCTTTGGGCTTCAGGACAAGAGCCGCCGCCTTGCTCTCCGGCCCAAAGCGCAAGCGGACTTTGTAGCGCCAGCGGCCCGAGTAGCGCCAGCGGCCCGAGTATCGACAAGATCGATCCGCCCAACTGGTGGGTCGGCCTGCCCGACCCCATGCTCCTCGTTCATGGCGCGGGACTGAACCATGCGCGGTTCACATTGAGCAGTACCGGCGTGACGCTGAACCGCACCCAGGCTTCGGAAAACGGCCACTGGGCTTTTCTGTGGCTTGGAACCAAGTCTGCTGCGCCCCAAACAATATGGATTACGGCGAGCAATGATCAGGGCCAATCGCGCCGCTCCTACGTGTTGGCCGAACGCTCACACCAGGCCGACGGCCACAACGGCTTCTCATCCGCCGACGTGCTTTACCTGATCATGACCGATCGCTTCGCCGAAGGAAGCGCGGCCAACGATCCTCCCGGTGACGATCGCGCCGCCGTGCGTGGCTGGCATGGCGGAGACCTGGCCGGCATCGAGCAACATCTGGATTACCTGAAGCAACTGGGCGTAACGGCGGTGTGGACCACGCCCGTCGCTTCCAACGGCGCAATGCCTGCGGCTTATCACGGCTACGCCGCTACCGACCTCTACGCGGTAGACCCGCATTTTGGCACGCTTGCGGATTATCAGCATCTATCCGATGCGCTGCACGCGCGCGGCATGAAGCTGGTGATCGACCTGGTCCCCAACCACATCGGCGTCCAGCATCCTTGGGTACTCGATCCTCCGGCGCCCGACTGGTTGCACGGCACGCTCGAGCATCATAGCGCCGTCAAGAACGACTTTTATCAGTTGCTGGACCCGCACGCTCCGCCCCAGGCATGGCGCGACATCACCGACGGCTGGTTCACGGACGACATGCCTGACTTGAACCAGGAAAATCCATTGGTAGCGAGCTACTTAATTCAAAACGCGCTGTGGTGGGTTGAGACGGCCAACCTCGACGGCATCCGATTGGATACGTTTCCGTATGTGGGCCGCGCCTTCTGGCATGATTTCGACGCCACGCTGCACAGCGTGTATCCGCGCCTGACAACCGTCGGCGAGATCTTTCATGGCGATCCGGAGGTCACCTCCTATTTCGCGGGAGGCTTGGCGCACGAAGGCATCGACACCGGGCTCGACACACCCTTCGACTTCCCTGTTTACTTTGCGCTGCGCGACGTTCTCGCCCACGACAAACCGATGACCAAACTGGCCGCCGTTCTGCGTCAGGACGCGCTCTATCCGCACCCCGAGCGGCTGGTCCCGTTTATCGGCAATCACGATACCACGCGTTTTCTTACTGAGGCTGGCGGTTCCGTGCCCCGGCTCAAACTGGCGCTGGGCTTGTTGGTCACGATGCGCGGAATGCCGGAGCTTTATTCCGGAGACGAGATTGGGATGACCGGCGGCGCCGATCCCGATAACCGGCGCGACTTTCCCGGTGGCTTTCCGGGGGACACGCACAACGCCTTTACCAGCGCGGGCCGCACAGGCACTGAGCAGGAGATCTTCGCCTGGACCTCGGGGATGCTGGCGCTGAGAGCGTCGCATCCGGCACTCGAAACAGGCCTTGAACAAGATCTTTTCGCCGACAATGATCTGTTTGCATTTGTTCGCGCGCCGGAAATGGCTGGTTGTTCGCCGAGCAACAAGCACAATCCGGGGGCGGAACGGCTCCTGATTGTGGTGAACAAAGCGGCGAAGAGCAAATCGCTGGATCTGGCGGTTGAGGAAACCGCGCTTGCTGGGTGTACGGAGTTCCAGGCCATCGCTCCGGCCACGGGAACCGCGCCGAATATCGGAGGCGGAAGGCTTCATCTCGACGAGCCGGCAGAGTCGATCAGCGTATATGAAGTGCAGTGAGGCCCCATCCGTCTGAGCGGCCCACATCCACCACAAACAACGGGGTGCGCCATCCTTCGCTTCTTTCCAGCGAAGGGTGTGACAGCACGAACCCCAACTCGGCTGGCTTTTCTAAATACGGCCCGATCGAATGCGGTAATCTGACAAAGACGTTGCATTTTTTGACCACCTAAAGCTGTAATTCAGACCGCAGAGAGCAAGATGAATGAGGCAACATTCAAGAAGCGCGTTCAAGATCTGCTCGAGGAGCAGGAGCGGTTGATCACCCGCCGCAATCCAAAGTCAGCCAACGGCAACGGTATCTTCGATCGCTATGACTTCCCCATCGTGACTGCTGCACACACGCCGATCGCCTGGCGCTATGACCTCAACCAGAAGACCAATCCTTACCTGATGGAGCGGATCGGGGTCAACGCGACTTTCAACGCCGGCGCGATCCTGCACGATGGCAAGTATCTGCTAGTGGCGCGTGTCGAGGGTTCGGACCGAAAGTCGTTTTTTGCCGTCGCTGAGAGCCCGAACGGGATCGACAACTTCCGCTTCTGGGATTTTCCCATTCTTTTGCCCGAGACCGAAGATCCGGACATCAACGTCTACGACATGCGCGTCGTCAAGCACGAAGACGGCTGGATCTATGGGCTGTTTTGCACCGAGCGCAAAGACCCGAAGGCGCCTGCGTGGGACACCTCTTCGGCTGTCGCGCAGTGCGGCATCGTCCGCACCAGGGATTTGAAGACCTGGGAGCGTCTGCCCGACCTCAAGTCCAGGTCGCCGCAGCAGCGCAACGTGGTGCTCCACCCGAATTTTGTCGACGGCAAATACGCCTTCTATACCCGCCCGCAGGATGACTTTATTCAGGCGGGCAGCGGCGGCGGCATCGGCTGGGGACTCTCGTCGAGCATCGACAATGCCGTCGTGGACGAAGAAATCATCGTCGATAACCGCCAGTATCACACCATTCAAGAGGTCAAGAACGGCCTCGGACCTGCTCCCATCAAGACCGCCAAGGGCTGGTTGCAGTTGGCGCACGGTGTGCGCAACACGGCCGCGGGGTTGCGCTATGTGCTCTATCTGTTTTTGACCGAGTTGGATCGCCCCTGGGTGGTCACGCACAAGCCGGCTGGCTACTTCATTGCTCCCGAGGGCGGCGAGCGGGTCGGCGATGTCTCGAATGTCGTCTTCAGCAACGGCTGGATCGAGGGCAACAACGGCGAGGTCTTTGTCTATTACGCTTCGTCCGACACGCGCATGCATATAGCTACCAGCACGGTCTCTAAGCTTCTGGACTATGTGCTGAACACGCCTGCCGATCCCTTGCGTAGTCACGCCTGCGTCGCCCTGCGCAATCGAATGATCGAACGGAACCTCGAAGAGCTGAAGACGCTGAAGCTGCCAGGGGCGAAGTAAAAGCTGCCGATCGCAGCGCCCCAGAGCAGCGCGCAATGGCTCGCCGCGAAGTTGGCAGGCCAGGGGTAGATTGATTTGTACGCCCAATGGACGTACAATGAGGGGAGAGTGGGGCGCAGGAGGGCGGGATGGTTCGGAGCAGAGCATTGGCGGGGGCGGAAGAGCGCAGGCGCAGCATGCGGCTTGGATTTCGTGTGCATTCCGGAACCAAGGTGCTGGTGGAGCACGCCGCAGCGCTGGAGCGGCGGAGCCTGACGGATTTCTGCCTTATGGCTCTGACAGAGGCTGCACAGCAGACGATCACGCGGCATGAGAATCTCGTGTTCTCGGAGCGCGACCGTGCGGTTTTCTTCAATGCGCTGGTTCATCCTCCGAAGCCGAATGCACGTTTGCGGCGCGCGTTCCGGTTGGCTAAGGAACGAGTCGCCTCCTGATGGAATTGGCGCAAGCGGGCCTCTACAAGATTGAACCGCTGGGAAAGCTGCACGACCGCGGTGCGTTCCGGTGCGGCGTGGAAAGTCTCGACAACTATTTAAAGATGCAGGCCTCGCAGCATATGCGCCGCAAGGCGAATGCCGTGTTCGTGCTGGTTCCAAAGCACGCGCCGGGGGTGATCGCGGGGTATTTCACGCTGTGTGCTTGCGGCCTTGCGCCGGGGACGATTCCCGAGGAGGCCCGGAAGCATCTTCCCCGCTACCCGCAGGTGAGCGCGACGCTGCTGGGACGGCTGGCGGTGAAGGCGGAGCTACAAGGGCGCGGGCTCGGTTCCATTCTTCTTGCGGAGGCTCTGCGCAAGGCCTACGAGAATGCCGCTGTGGTTGGGTCGTCCATGGTCGTTGTGGATGCGATCGACGAGCGGGCGGCGGAGTTTTACCGGGCGCATGGGTTTAAACGATTGCCGGAGGCCATGCGGCTGGTATTGCCGATGCGGACGATTGGGGGATTGTTGACTGGGAGCGGCTTCTAGCTCGTCGCGGGTGAGGATGATCGGACCCGCAGGCGAGGCCTTGGGGATTCCGCTCGGTTCTTCCATGTGGGAAGAAAACGCGTGCATCGCGCTAGGTTCTTGTCCCGGGGTTCTCCAAAGTGGGGAACGTCCCGTCTGTCCGGCTGGCCTGTCCGGCTGGCCGCCAGCCGGAAAACCGGTACTTTGGGAAGAAGTCGCCGACGGGAAAACCCCCGGGGACTCACAGACGGCGTAAGATCAGTCCAAAGTGATGCTGCCCGCCCGAACTGCCGATGATACCGATGGTTCCGGCGCTTCGTGTGGCAGCTGGCCGGGAGAACGTGGGGCGCGGCGCTTTGAAGTTTAGTAACTTATTTATCGCCAGTAAGTTCGCGGCGCGGCGGAGCGGGAGCAAGGACGCCGCGGGCCCTCCCGGCAAGAAAAAGGCGAGAGACTGTCGATTGCCCGGCTGCCTTTGTCGCATGGGGTGTGCCGACCTGCTTTTGGCTCCGTGCTTGTTTTTCCCTGGATGGGTCTTGCCTGCGTGGGCAGCATCCCCGGGCGGGCCGCAGGTCAGCCCGGCCACCCTCCGCACAGGAAAGGTGACACGCGGTGGAGCAGCCGATGCCGGCATCCCCAATGGGACGGCCTCTCTGCCGGTATTGACGACCGCCAAAGCCGTTCACAGTCTGACTCATTCGCAAGCCCAGCTGCACTATCCGGTGCACCTGCGGGCCGTTTGCGTTGTATGCTTTGCGGATTGGCACGGCTTTTGGGTCAGTGACGGAGTGTCGGGCGTCTATGTGGAGACAAAGAATCATGTTCCACTTACCAACGCAATTCGCCCCGGAATCGAGCTCGATATAGACGGCGTCACAGGTCCGGGTGAGTATAAGCCCATTGTCGATCAGGCGATCTTGCACATTTTGGGGGAACGACCGCTGCCGCCCGCACGGGACGTCAGCCTGGACAGGCTATCGACGGGCGAGTATGACGGACAGTGGATTGCATTCGAAGGCACAGTGCGGTCGGTGACTCCTCGCGGCGCGCAGCTTTCGATGATCGTGACGTCGGGCCGTTGGCAGATCAACACGGTGACGGTGCCGGCTCCCCCGGAAAAGTACGAACGGCTCGTCGGCGCGCGGGTGCGAATAAGCGCGACAGGAGGCGCGCTCGTCAATAAGCGGCGACAGGCGGTCTTCCTGGCTGTGTATGTGCCCAGCATCGACAGCATACAAGTTCTCAGGCCCGCGCCCGCCGATCCTTTTTCCCTTCCTTTGACGTCCATCGCACGATTGGTTGACTTTGCGCCCGGGACCCATTCAGACGATCTCATTCGAATCCGCGGCGTAGTTACGGCTCGGTGGGGCCGCAGCGTTTTCATCCGCGATGACGCCGAGGGCGCCAGCGTTACGACCCTGGAACCAACGTCGCTCAAGCCCGGCGACCTGGTTGATGCGGTTGGATACCGTTCATTGGACGCCTCATCAACCACCCTGGACGATGCGATCATCAAGCGGCTGGGAACAGCGCCAGTGCCTGAGCCGAAACTTGTGACGGCTCAAGAAGCCTCCTCCGGCGATTTTGTCGACGAACCGGTGCGCATCAGCGGTCGATTGATCGAGGTACAGCATGAAGCTGACCGAGACACATTCCTGGTCGCGGACGGGAATAGCGTCTTCTCGGCCATACTTCCGGACGAAGACAAGCAGCAGGGGCTAACCGGTTTGAGCAATGCCCGTGAGATTCAAATCACCGGCGTTTGCCTCATCGCTGAGAACCAGTCTGCTCGCGACTTCTGGGACCCCAAGGCTTTTCACATCCTGCTGCGCTCGCCGGCCGATGTAGTGGTCATCAGCCGTGCTTCCTGGTGGACAACGGGGCATACGCTTCTGCTGTTGACCTTTCTGCTGGCGGGAACCATGGCAGTGCTGGTCTGGGTGGCGGCGCTGAGAAGGCGCGTGGCACAGCAGACCAATCTCCTGCGCGAAAGCGAAGAACGATTCCGCCACATGGCTTTGCACGATGCATTGACCGGATTGGCCACTCGTCTCTTGCTCCAGGACCGGCTGGATGTGGCGCTGGCGAGCGCCAGGAGACATGGCACAAGTTTGGCGGTGCTGATGGTGGACCTGGACCGGTTCAAGGGGATCAACGACACCCATGGCCACCAGGCGGGAGACGAGGTCCTGCGAGTCACGGCAAGCCGCCTTCAGGACGTCGTACGCAAGGAGGATACGGTCTCGAGGTTCGGTGGGGACGAGTTTGTTGTGTTGCTTCCCGATCTGAGCGATCCCCCCGCGGCGGAGAGAACTGCCGCACGGATCGTGGAGTCGCTGGCATTTCCTATTCGCTTGGCGCACCGGCAAGTCCCAATTTCGGTCAGCGTGGGAGTTTGCACTCTGTTCGGTGGGGAGGAACTGGATACGGATGATCTGATCAGATGCGCAGACACCGCCCTCTACCGCGCCAAGGCCAACGGCCGGAATTGCTATGTGGTAGAAACACCCCGATTGGCAAGCTCCGTGACCGCGGAAGCCCGCCCGCAAGACCGAAAGAACGCAGCGGTCGCGTAAAAGCAGGTCCTTACGGCGCCTATACTCCCTGCGAAACTCCGCATTCAGAGAGGACGCGCGCTATTCCCTGGTCTCCAAACCCATGGCTCGCTTGAGCTGCTCACCGCAGTCGCGCGTCTTTTTGCGCCGTGACAACGCCTTCCGGTTTATCGACGGGATGACACATCTCTGGGCGGGGAGGCTTGGTCGCTGGTTTTCAGATTTCGAGAATCACCGGCATGATCATTGGCCGGCGTCCCGTGCTTTTCTGGATCAGGCGCTTGAGCTCGACACGCACCCGCTCGGTGACCATGCCGTAGTCGGACTTCTGCTCCGCACTTAAACCATCGAGCGTCTTGAGCACGGCCAGGCGCGCCTGGTCCGTGATGTCGGCGCCGCCGAATCCGCGCATCAGCACTTCAGGCTCGCGCTCCACTTTGCCCGTCTTCTTGTTGATCGCCATCACCGCCAGCACCACGCCGTCTTCCGACAAGATGCGCCGGTCGCGGATGACCAGATCTTCCACCACGTCGATCGTCGATCCGGAGTCGATGAGGATGCGCCCCGCTGTGACTTTGTCCTTCTTGCGCGCATCGTCCTTGTCCAGCTCCAGCACATCGCCATCTTCAATCACAATGGCATGATCCACCGCGCCGGTCTCCATGGCGAGCTTCGCGTGTTGGCGCAGAAAACGGTAGTCGCCGTGAATCGGGATGAAGAACTTGGGCCGCACCAGGTTGATCATCAGCCGCATCTCTTCCTGGCTTCCGTGGCCACTGACGTGGATGAGCCCATGCTGCCCGTCGTCGTAGATCACGTTGGCTTCGCGCCGGCTCAGGTGGTCGATGACTCTGAAGATCCCGCTCTCGTTTCCGGGAATGATCCTCGAGCTCAGCACCACGGTGTCGCCCGGCTCGATGTGCGCGTGCTTGTGATTGTCGACTGCGGCGCGGCTCAGCGCGCTCATCGGTTCGCCCTGCGTGCCGCTGATCAGAATCATCATCTGTTCCGGCGGAAAGTCGCGAATCTGCCCGGGATTGATCATCAGTCCCGGCGGGATTTCGATATAGCCGAGATCCTGCGCGATCTCAGTGCTTTCCACCATCGAGCGGCCGACGACGGCTACTTTGCGGCCGTGCTTGCGCGCCAGCTCCATGGCGATGCGGATGCGGTAGATCGACGACGAGAAGCAACTGAAGAACAGCTTCTTCTTGGTTTGGGTGAGGATCTCGTCCAGCCGGGGAATGACCGCGCGCTCGCTCGGCGTGTAGCCAGGCCGTTCCACGTTGGTTGAGTCCTGAAACAGCGCCAGCACGCCGCGCTTGCCGTACTCGGCAAAGGTGTGCAGGTCGAAGGCCTTGTCGTCGAGCGGAGCCAGATCGATCTTAAAGTCGCCGGTGTGAATAATGATGCCGACCGGCGTCTCAATCGCCAGCGCCACGCAATCGACGAGCGAGTGCGTCACCCGGATGGGCTCAATGGTGAACGGGCCGATCGAGAACTTCCGCTTCGGCTCAATCTCGATCAGTTCGATATCGTCAAGCAGTTGATGCTCTTCCAGCTTGTCTTCGACATAGGCCAGCGTGAACTCGGTGGCATACACGGGAACTTTCAGCTCATTGAGGATCCAGGGCAGCCCGCCGATGTGATCCTCGTGCCCGTGGGTGAGCACGATGGCCCGCACGTGCTTCTTGTTTTCGATCAGGTAGGAGATGTCGGGGACTACGATGTCTACGCCCAACAGCTCCGTTTCGGGAAACATGAGGCCCGCGTCGATGACAATGATGTCGTCTTCCCAGCGCACGGCCATGCAGTTCATGCCGAACTCGCCAAGCCCGCCCAAGGGAATGATTTGCAGCTTTTTTGTTTGCATCGGTCATCTTTGATGCTACCACTGAGGGCGCTGCGCGAATGGGATGGTGATTGCCGCGACGACCATGGAAACTGGCTCGACTGCGTTCGCGCAGGAGAAGCCCGATCTCTCGATCTCCGCCTGATCCCACAATAGGAAATTCCCGATATAAGAAAACTCCCCACCTCCATATCTCAATCGGCGGCGCTCGGATCATTGAATCGTGTTCATAATCCGATGAGTACTAAGAAACCTGGAACCACGTGGGCGCTCGTTTCAGCGATCGAAACGCGTGAGCGAGCCCGCACCATGCTCCGCCAACCGGCATCGCCAGGGGACGGCGAAGAGACAGCCAGCAATCGCTTTGGGCATCGTGGAGAACAATCGAATGCAAGATCAGGATGTGATTCGTGAATTCCTCGTCGAGAGTCATGAGAACCTCTCGCGCCTTGATCAGGAACTTGTTGAACTTGAGAAGCGCCCGAAGGACGCGGAGTTGCTGGCCAGCATCTTCCGCACCATCCACACCATCAAGGGCACGTGCGGTTTTCTCGCGTTTTCGACTCTGGAGCGGATTACCCATCAGGCCGAAAGCCTTCTCAGCCAGTTGCGCGACGGCAAGCGGAAACTGACCCCCTCGCTCATATCGCTCATCCTGGACACGGTCGACGCCACGCGCAAGGTGCTGGCCTCGATTGAAGCGAGCGGAGAAGAAGGTCCGGACCACTTTGATGAGATTGCCGAGCGCCTCCGTGTCGCGGCCCAATTGCCGCCGGATGCCGACAGCGAGCCCAGTTCCGGTTTAGCGCCCGCATCCCCGGAGGACCACCACGAGGAGAACGGCGCCCACGAGCTCTCGGAAGGAGCGAAGTCCGAAGAGACCTGCCTGAAGTCTTCCGCCGCGGCCGATGCGAATATCCGGGTGGGCGTGGGCCTTCTCGACAAATTGATGGACCTGGTTGGGGAACTCGTGCTCACCCGCAACCAGATCCTGCAATTCAACACGGAGCGGGAGGATGCCGCTCTCAATGCCACTTCGCAGCGGTTGAATCTGATCACCACCGAGTTGCAGGAAGGGGTGATGAAGACCCGCATGCAACCCATCGGCATGGTGTGGAACAAGCTGCCACGTGTGGTTCGCGACATGGCCGTAGCGATGGGCAAGCAAATCCGGCTGGAGATGGACGGCGCCGACACGGAGCTGGACCGGACCATCATCGAAGCAATCAAAGACCCGCTGGTGCACCTGGTTCGCAATTCGTGCGACCACGGGATCGAGCCGGCCGAAGTCCGGATCGGCAAGGGCAAGTCGCCTTATGGAAGGCTGACCCTTCGCGCCTATCACGAAGGCGGGCAGGTCAACATCGAAATCGGCGATGACGGCGCCGGGATCGACGTCGCACAGGTAAAACAAAAGGCCGTGGAGAAAGGCCTGCTGCGGCCCGAGCAGGCAGAAAAGCTGAGCGACCGCGAGGCGGTGAACCTGATCTTCCAGCCCGGCTTTTCAACGGCGCAGAAAGTGACCAACGTCTCCGGCCGCGGCGTTGGAATGGACGTCGTGAAGTCCAACATCGAGAAGATCGGCGGAGTTGTCGATGTTTCGAATCGGCCCGGCGAAGGCTCAACCGTCAAGCTGAAGATCCCGCTCACGCTCGCGATAATTCCGGGCCTGGTCATCACCAGCGGGGGCGAGCGGTTTGTCATTCCTCAGGTCAGCCTGCTCGAGCTGATCCGCCTGGAGGGAGATTCCTCTGACAAGCACATCGAGCAAGTACACGGGACGCCGGTCTATCGCCGGCGCGGCAGCCTGCTGCCGATCGCATACCTGAACCAGGTGCTGAAACTGAAATCGGCCGAGCAGGCCGAGGCGGTCAGCATCGTCGTTCTGCAGGCTGAAGACCGGCAGTTTGGGCTGGTTGTCGACGGCATCAACGACACGCAGGAGATCGTGGTGAAGCCGCTAGGCAAGCAGTTGAAAGGGCTCACCGAGTATGCCGGCGCCACCATCATGGGCGACGGCCGAGTGGCCCTTATCCTCGACGTGCTCGGCATCGGCCAGCGCTCGGGAGTGCTGGCAGAAAGCCGGGAGCAGGCGCGCGCCGCGGCGGAAAAGAAGGCGCATGGGGGCATCGAGCAGCAGCGGCTGCTGCTGTTCCGCGCCGGCTCATTCGAGCGGCTGGCCGTACCGCTGTCTCTTGTCGCAAGGCTCGAGGAGTTTCCCCGCAGTTCCATCGAGTTCGCCGGCGGATGCCAGGTGGTCCAGTACCGCAACCGCATTCTCCCCCTGGTGCGTCTGCGCGACATATTGGAATCCGGCGCGCCCGGCCAGGACGAGACAGCCGATCCGGTGCAGGTGATTGTTTTCAACGACGGCGATCGCAGTGTGGGAATGGTGGTCGACCAGATTCTCGATGTCGTCGAAGAAACTGTCATGGTGCGCCAGAAGTCGACCCGCAAAGGCCTGCTTGGCTCGGCGGTGGTTGCGAAGCGCGTCACCGATCTTCTGGATCTCAATGAGGTCATTCACGCCGCCAATGAAAGTTGGTTTCAGGGCGCTGGCGGCGAAGGGAACGGTAAGTCCGTCCTCGTCGCGGAAGGATCGGCGTTCTCTCGAGGCCTCGTTCGCGGCCGCCTTGACATGGCCGGCTACCAGGTCCAGGAGGCCGCGAGTCTCGACGAGGCGATTCGCGGAATGGAGCAGCAACCTGCCGATGTCGTCGTGGCGGCGATGGACCTTCCGCCCAAGGGCAGTTCCGCATTGCTGGCTGCGATGCGCGCCAGACCGGAGTGGGAACGGATTCCGCTCCTCGGTTTGACCGATTCGGCGAGCCAGCTCCAGTTATCCGACGCCCGGACGGCCGGGTTCGAGGATTGCCAGGCGAAGTTCGACGGCAATGCCATCCTCGCGTCGGTGGCGCGGCTGGCTTCGGCCGAGGCTTCGCGAGAGACCGCGCCGGTCGGCGCCGGAGAGGAGAGGTAAAGCATGGCGACCAATACCGCGATCGCAAGGTCCGAAGCAGCCCAGAACAGCGGGCAGCTTTCAACATTCTTTGTGGCTGACCTGTTTTTCGGCGTGGATGTTCTCCGCGTGCAAGAAGTGTTGCGCTTCCAGCAGATGACCCACGTGCCTCAGGCCCCGGATGTCATCGAAGGATTGATCAACCTGCGCGGGCAGATCGTCACGGCCATCGACCTGCGGCGGCGGCTGCGATTGCCGCCACGCACGGGAGATCAAACGCCAACCAACATGGTGATCCGGACCGACGACGGTGCCGTGAGCTTGCTGGTGGACGAGATTGGAGACGTGCTGGACGTGGATGCCGCCACCTACGAGCGGCCGCCGGAGAATCTCGACCCCGCGGCGCGGGAGATCATTCACGGCGTCTACAAGCTGAAGGATCGGCTGCTGCTCGTTCTCGATACGGAGCGAACGGTGGACATTGCCATCGGAAGAGTCGCGGTGTCGAACTGAAGCACGAGCAGCCGTGAGGGCGCGGCATTTGAACAACCGGTAGTACGCAAGTGCGCATAGAGGGAATCGGAGTGGCTTTCACGTTCTTTTTTCGTGATCAACAGGTGCTGGAGAAGGCCGTAGAACATTGCCTTCCCGGCATCGCGGGTCGAAACCATCCCCGCATCTGGGACGCCGGCGCGGCCATGGGGCAAGAGCCCTATACGGTCTCCATCCTGTTTGCCGAGCGGATGGGACACTTCGCCTTCAACAATCTTCGCATCGATGCCACGGACGTCGAGAACACGGGCCAGTTCGCCAAAGTTATTGCGGAGGGCGTGTACCCAAAGGACGAGTTGTCGCGGCTGCCCGAGGGCATCTTTGAAAAGTATTTCGAAGCCAACGGCAAGCCGGGACACTTTCGCGTGGTCGACAAGGTCCGCGAACGGGTGGTCTTTCAATGCCACGACCTGCTCTCTTTCAAGGAAATCGGTCACGACTACTCGCTGGTCGTGTGCAAGAACGTGCTGCTCCACTTTCGTCCTCCTGAAAGGGTCGAAGTGCTGAAGATGTTCCATCGGGCGCTGGCGCCAAGCGGGCTCTTCGTCACCGAGCAGACGCAGGAGATGCCGGTGGAACTCGGGCCGCTGTTTGAGCGGGTGATACCCGACGGACAACTGTTCCGCAAGGTGGAGGCCGGCAGATGCGGATCGTGACCCTCGAAAACAGCGGCCAAATGTATACCTCCCTGGCTTACCTTGTGCTCGGCGACCAAAGCCAGTTGGAGGACGTGAACACGCTCGTCGATGCGGGCGCCGATCCGGCCGTCCTTGCCAGTATTGAAATGGCGCCTACCGGCGTGGGCAAGTGGGCCGTGGAACAGGTGGTCCTGACGCACAGCCATTCCGATCACTGCGCGCTCTTGCCCGAGATCCATGCTGCGTACCACCCCAGAGTACTGGCTTTCTCGCCGAGCCTCGCCGGCGTCGATCGCACGGTGCGCGATGGGGAAACGATCCAGATGGGCGACCGAATCTTCCAGGTGATCCATACCCCCGGTCACAGCAGCGACTCGATCTGCTTATACAACGAGGACGAAGGCGTGTTGTTCGCCGGCGACTCGCCGCTCGTGATCACGTCGCCTGATGGAAGCTACGAGGCCGGATTTCAGGCTGCATTGCAGAAGCTTTGCGCCCTGGATGTCCGGCGCATTTATTTTGGGCACGGCCCCCCGCTCACCGAACGCTGCAATCAAAGGCTGATCGAGTCCGAACGACTCGCCGCCTCATGCGCGCCGTCGGACATGGGAAGGCCAGAACCGAAAACAAGTCAACTGCCGGTGGCGGCGAAATAACCAAACAGGAACGCAAAGGAGCAAGGACCATGGAAAGACAATCGAGTTTCAGCCGGGGAGTTCGCCCTGGCCGCAGTTCGTCCGCCGGCGCCGCCGTATTGGAACGCCCGGAGCACGAACGACCCACAACCAAGAATGGCAACGGCGCTGGCCATGGCGCCGTTGACCAGGAGCTGTTCGCCGATTACGCCGGGCAGGTTGCCGCTATCCGCAAATCGCAGGCGGTCATCGAGTTCTCCATGGACGGGACGGTTCTCGATGCCAATGACAACTTCCTCAAGACCCTCGGTTACAGGCTGGAGGAGATCAAGGGCCAGCACCACAGCATGTTTGTTGAACCGGCGTACAAGCAGAGCAGCGAATATCGCGAGTTCTGGGCGGCGTTGAACCGTGGCGAATACCAGGCGGCCGAATACAAGCGCATCGGCAAAGGCGGCAAGGAGGTCTGGATTCAGGCTTCCTACAACCCGATTCTCGATCCCGATGGCAAGCCCTTCAAGGTGGTCAAGTTTGCCACCGACATGACTGAGCAGAAGCTGCGTAACGCCGACTATATGGGCCAGATCGCTGCGATCAGCAAGTCGCAGGCGGTGATCGAATTCAAAATGGACGGCACGGTGCTTAGCGCCAACGACAACTTCCTCAAAGCGCTGGGTTACACGCTCGATGAGATCAAAGGCCGGCACCACAGCATGTTTGTCGACGAGGCCTTCCGGCAAAGCTACGAATACAAGGAGTTCTGGGCTGCCTTGAACCGTGGCGAGTACCAGGCGGCCGAGTACAAGCGCCTGGGCAAAGGCGGCAAGGAGGTCTGGATTCAGGCTTCCTACAACCCGATCATGGATCTCAACGGCAAACCCTTCAAGGTGGTCAAGTACGCGACCGACATTACGCCGCAGAAACTTGCACTGATCGCCATGCTGGCCGACGCTGCCCTGCTGACCAAGGCCGCCGTCGAAGGCAAGCTGGCAACGCGCGCCGATGCCACCAAGCACCAGGGCGACTTCCGCAAGGTCGTCGAGGGCGTCAATGCTACGCTCGACGCAGTCATCGGCCCGCTGAACGTTTCGGCTGAGTACGTTGACCGGATCTCCAAAGGCGACATTCCGCCGAAGATCACCGACAGCTACAACGGTGACTTCAACGAGATCAAAAACAATCTGAACGTCTGCATCGACGCCGTGAACGCGCTCGTCGCTGATGCTGGCTTGCTGAGCAAGGCGGCCGTCGAAGGCAAGCTGGCCACTCGCGCCGATGCCACGAAGCACCAGGGCGACTTCCGCAAAGTCGTCGAGGGCGTGAACGGCACGCTGGACGCGGTCATTGGACCGCTCAATGTCTCGGCGGAGTATGTGGACCGCATCTCCAAGGGCGACATCCCACCCCGGATTACCGACACTTACAACGGCGACTTCAACGAGATCAAGAACAACCTTAATACCTGCATCGACGCAGTGAATGCGCTGGTCGCCGACGCCGGCGTGCTGACCAAGGCGGCCGTCGAAGGCAAGCTGGCTACGCGCGCCGACGCCACCAAACACCAGGGCGACTTCCGCAAGATCGTCGAGGGCGTGAACGGCACGCTGGACGCAGTCATTGGACCGCTCAATGTCTCGGCGGAGTACGTGGACCGCATCTCCAAGGGCGACATTCCGCCCCGGATTACCGACAACTACAACGGCGACTTCAACGAGATCAAGAACAACCTGAACAATTGCATCGATAACATCCATGCTCTGGTCACCGAGACCGGCGGGCTGATCAAGGCTTCGGCGGACGGCCAACTGAGCACGCGCGCCGACGCGAGCAAGCACCAGGGCGACTACCGGAAGATCGTCGAAGGCGTCAACCAGATGCTCGATGAAATCCTGCTGCCCATTGGCGAAGGCAACCGCGTGCTCTCGCTGATACGCGGCGGCAACCTTCGCGAGAAGGTGGACATTGCCTGCAAGGGCGATCACGCCAAGATGAAGGATTCCATCAACGGCGTACATGCCTGGCTCACCGAGTTGGTTGCGTTCGTAACCAAGGTCGCGAACGGCGACATGTCGGCGACCATGGATAAAGCCTCCGAACTGGACCAGATTCATGAGTGGCTGGTCCTGCTCAAGACCAACATCGGCAAGCTGATTGACGACACCGACGAGCTGGCGAAGGCGGCAGCCGAAGGCAAGCTCGGCAAGCGCGCCGATGCCGGCAAGCACAAGGGCGATTACCGCAAGATCGTCGAGGGGATCAACAAGACCCTCGAGATGGTTGTCGAGCCGTTGAAGGTGACCGCGCAGAACGCCTCGACGCTGGCGTCCTCCTCGGAGGAGCTCACGGCAGTCAGCCAGCAGATGGCGGGTAATGCGGAAGAGACGGCAACACAAGCCAACGTGGTTTCGGCGGCCAGCGAAGAGGTCTCCAAAAACGTCGCCTCGGTAGCTTCGGCATCCGAAGAGATGCAGGCCTCCATCCGTGAGATCGCCAAAAACGCAAACGAATCGGCGCGAGTGGCCAAGAATGCGGTTAACGTGGCGCACACCACCAACGAGACCGTGAAGAAGCTGGGCGAGTCCAGCCAGGAGATTGGCAACGTGATCAAGGTGATTACCTCAATCGCGCAACAAACCAATCTGCTGGCTCTCAACGCCACAATCGAGGCCGCGCGCGCGGGTGAAGCGGGCAAGGGCTTCGCGGTGGTGGCCAACGAGGTGAAGGAGCTTGCCAAGCAGACCGCCAAGGCCACTGAAGACATCGGCCAGAAGATCGAGGCGATTCAGGGCGACACCAAGGGAGCGGTGACGGCGATCGAGGAGATCTCGAACATCATCAACCAGGTGAACGACATCTCCAACAGCATCGCCTCGGCGGTGGAAGAACAAACGGTGACAACCAACGAGATCGGCCACAGCGTCACCGAGGCAGCCAAGGGAGTCGGCGACATCGCCAAGAACATTGGCGGCGTGGCTCTGGCGGCGAAGAACACCACACAGGGCGCGAACGATACGCAAAAGGCGTCTGCCGAGTTGAGCCATATGGCGGCGCAGTTGCAAAAAGTCGTCTCGAGATTCACGTTCTGATCGCGGCGGCTGTCATGACTGCGGCCTGCCGAGTGCGAACCATTCGGCAGGCCGTATTCACTCGGCTTAATCGGCGATTGCGGGAGAAAACATGGCTACGGCATTGGTCGTCGATGATTCAAGAGCCATTCGCACGATCCTTTCCAAGACCTTAAGGGAGCTCGGATTCGAGGTTCGTGAGGCGGGAAACGGAATTGAGGCATTGGAAGTGATTCAAGCGGAGAAGACCGCGGTCGCGCTGATCCTGATCGATTGGAATATGCCCGAGATGAACGGGTTGGAATTGCTGAAGGAGTTGCGCAAAAAGCCGGAGTTTTCTTCGCTGGTGGTCGTCATGGTCACAGCCGAAACCGAAATGGACCGTATCGCAGAAGCCCTGGAGGCGGGCGCCAACGAATATGTGATGAAGCCCTTCACCAAAGACATTATTGTAGGAAAGCTCCAGATGGCGGGAATCCAGATTTGCGGGGCGTGAAATGGCCGTGCTAAACAGGCAGACTCTCCAGGCCGGGGAGCGGATTCGTGTGTTGGTGGTGGACGACTCGGTGGTCATCCGCCGCCTGGTCACGCACGCCCTGGAGCGGGATCCGGAACTCGAGGTTGTCGGCGCTGCAGCCAACGGGTCGATTGCGCTGCGGCTCATCCCGCAGCTCAATCCCGACCTGCTGACGCTGGATATCGAGATGCCGGAGATGGATGGCCTGGAGACGCTGCGCCGGTTGCGACGCGAGTATTCCCAGCTGCGCGTAATCATGTTCAGCACGCTCACCGAGCGCGGCGCGGAGGTGACACTCGAAGCATTAACTCTGGGCGCCGACGACTACGTGACCAAGGCTTCGAACGAGGGTTCGCTCGATCAATCCATGCTGCGCCTGCGCGAGGAGCTGATCCCGAAGGTCAAGCAGTTTTTCCTGTTCCCGGCAAAGTCGAGCGCCGCACCGCGGCCGCAGGCGCTGCAGGTTTTCGCAACGTCACCGCGAGAGCGTATCCCATCCTTCGCGCTCAGCGCAAAGCAGCAGCCTAAAGTTGTTGTTATCGGAGTTTCCACCGGGGGCCCGTCCGCTCTTGGCGCCATTCTGCCGCATCTGCCGGCTGACTTCCCATTGCCGGTTCTCCTGGTGCAGCACATGCCGCCGCTCTTCACGCGTTTCCTCGCCGAGCGTCTTCACACCTCGTGCCCGCTGTCGGTCGAAGAGGCAAGCCAGGGCGATCCGGTCATCGCCGGCAAGATACTCATCGCCCCCGGAGACTTTCATCTCAAGGTGGCTGCGCGCAGCGGCGAAGTGCGTGTCCTATTGGACCAGTCGCCGCCTCAGAACTTTTGTCGTCCAGCCGTTGACGCGCTTTTCTCGTCGATCGCCGAAGTGTATGGCGGCGCAGTCATCGCCGCGATTTTGACTGGCATGGGGCATGATGGGTTGCGCGGAGTGGAGATCCTTAAGGCACAAGGGGCAAGCATCCTCGCTCAGGATGAGGCTTCGAGTGTGGTATGGGGGATGCCTGGCGCCGTGGTCACAGCCGGCCTCGCCGACAGCGTGCTGCCGCTCGACCAAATCGTGCCCGAGATTTTGCGCAGGACTCAGCGAATCTAAGAGGGAATGGATGTCAGGAAACGCTTCAATCGCGCAAATCCTCCCGGAGAACTACCGGTTTCTTCAGCAGCATGTCTATTCCCAAGCGGGCATCGTGCTCGAAGAAGACAAAGACTACCTCTTCGAAACCCGCCTCGCACCCATCGTCAGACAGCTCGGCCTCGGCACGATTAACGAACTGTGCGAATTCATCCAGACAAAACACAGGGTTGATGTCGGCCATCAGGTCGTGGAGGCCATGACGACCAATGAAACCTACTTCTTCCGCGATCCTGCCCAATATGATGCCATTCGAAACGTCCTGCTGCCCCGTTTGATGGAAGAGCGGCGAGATACGAGGAAGCTACGCTTCTGGTCTGCTGCCGCATCCACCGGGCAGGAAGCCTATAGCCTAGCGATGCTTCTTATTGAGGCCGGCTTGAGTGGCTGGGACATTCAGATTCTGGGCACCGACTTTTCCTCGAAGGTTTTGGATCGTGCGCGGTCCGGCAATTACCAGCAGATCGAGGTGAACAGGGGCTTGCCCGCTGCTCTTCTGGTCAAGTATTTTCGCCGCCGCGACGCGGAATGGCAGTTGAGCGATGCAGTTCGTAAACTGGTCAACTTTGAATCGATTGACCTGCGCGCGAGCCTGCGTGCCCTCGGGCCATTCGATCTGGTTTTCTGTCGCAACGTCATGATCTATTTCGATGCCGAAACCAAGAAGAAGATCATGAAGGAACTCCACGGCACCTTGTTTCGCGGCGGGTGGCTGCTACTCGGAGGCGTTGAGACGGCATTCGGCTTGGAGGAGTCATTTGATCGACAGTCGGTGGGAAGCGCGACCGCGTACATTGCGCGCTGAACCAACATTCGCTCCCGCTGAATTCGGCAACGATCAATAGCGGCAACGGGCGGAGACGACGGGCAAGGCTCTGTAGTCAGCTGGATTGAAAAGCTGGTAGCGCTACCGGGAATCGAACCCGGGTTTTAAGATTGAGAATCTCACGTCCTAACCCCTAGACGATAGCGCCACTTATTACGCGGAGGCGGCCCGCGGGCGCGGGCTACTCCCTTACTTTAGCAAAATTCGTCTCCTGGGCCAACGCCCTCCGCGCCTTAAGCGCTCCTCTGCGCAGCCTCGCCCAGCACCGCCGAAATCACGTCGTTCTTGACCCCGTGGCGGCGAAGGCTTCTTTCCAGTTCGGCCAGCTCCGGCCGATCAAGACGCGCGAGATCCTTGCGTAATCCCTGCCCGATGTAGGCGCGAATCAATGGCTGATACCCTGAGAATCCGAGTTTCGGCGCAACCTCTTTCAGGTCCTCAATTACGTCCTCGGGAACCCTCATGCTGATCGTCGTCATAGGCCTGTCCGGCCGCAACCGCCGCTTGATCCTCTCAGCCATTGTCTTCATACCTTCTCCGTTCCGCGCGCGTTGCCTGCCGCGCGGAAATCATTCGAATAGCGCCCCGCTCTCTGACAACATGAACAACAAAAAGCAGCGTCCAATCCTCGGTCAATCCAATGACCGCTTCTCGCTCCTCATCCTCAGCCGTGGCGTCGGCGAGCCGGAAGAATGGGTCAAAGAATACCTCGCATGCCTGTTCAAACCGAATGCCATGCTTTTTGAAGTTGGCCTGCGCCTTGTCCGTATCCCAATGAAATCGCTGGCCCGCGTAGACAAAGTGCGCATCCATCTGATTCATGTATATAAAATGTATATACGCTTGTCAAGTGGCAGGTGTTTCGGCGGCCAGTTACTTCGTCAGTGAGCGCGGCGCTTCAATCTCGTGACCAGTTACGAAGAAAGTCACGATAAACGCGATGATTCCACCGATGATTCCGGGTGCAAGGCATGCGCGTTGCTGCTTCAAATCCCCAGCTTGCGCACTTCCTCGTTGTAGTACTTGCGGTACAGGATGTCCCACTCCTGCGAGCCCTCGAGAATGATCTTGCGCTGGTTGGCAATCTTCTGCCGCGCCATCGTGTCGATCTTTGCTTCCTCCAGGAGCAGCAGCTCCAGTTCCTTCCGCGCCTCCTGCCGGATCGTATTGCGATCCTCCAGAAACCCCACCTGGTCGATCTCGGCCAGCGTATCTGCCACGGTGTGGGCCAGCTTGTTCAGCTTGTCGCGGTTGATCCTCATAGCACCGCCTTGTACTTCTTGGTCAGCTCGGTCTTCACCTTTTTGAACATCTCAGCGTATTGCGCGCCGCTCTTGCGCATCTCCTCGGAGTACGCATCAAGAATTACGCGCACCTCTTCGTTGATGCGGTCTTCGAGCGAAAGCTCCTCGAGCAGCGCTGTATTCACGCGCGCTTCCGTCACCTTCAAGTCGCTGGTGGTGATCATCTTTGCGTCGATCAGGTGCTTGACCGTGCGGCGGGTAAGATACCCAATGTAGTCGCGAGAAAAAATCATGGGCTAAACGTGAGGATACCGCACCGCACCCGCGGCTGTACACTCGCTGAATGGCATCGTTCGCTTGGATTTGCGGCTCGTTGCCAGCTCACACTCGACTCTCGGCTGCCCGGGCCCTCTTTAAGCGCCTCTCTGCATCACAGTGTAGTACGGCTGATTCGAGAGAGTCGCATTGAACGCCGGCTCCAGCCGCGCTGCCCCACTTTTTCCCAAAAGATCGAAGTAGTACTCCAGCGGAAAATCGGACTGCGTGTAGTCAGCCGGAATCGCCGCGGTAAAGCGCCCTGCATCTCCCTGCATTTCCACGCGCTTCCACCGTTCTGCCTGGTCCACATGCCGGTAATGGAGTCGAATCGAGTTCACCTCATCCGGCACCAGCACGGTGATCAATAGTCTTAGTGGCGCGCCGGCCTCAAAGCTCGCCGGCGGCATATGATCGCATGCCACAAGAGGCCGCCCCGGCCTGCCCGCCGCCTCTACAATCGCGTGCCGCGTGTCTTGCGACGAAGTGTCCGGCCGCCCCACGGCCACCACCCTATCGGTCACCGCAGCGATATCTCTGTCGATCGCGCTCAACCGGTCGCTCCAGTGCCCACGCCGCATCGGCGTGCTTCCGTATGAAACGTCGGCCCGATAGACCGCCGCAGCTCGCGCGGCCATGTCTGCCCACGCTTCGCGAGCCATCCTGTATTCGTCGATCGCCTTCCGGCCCGCTCCTGTTTCTTCCGATTGCTCAAAAACTGAATACAACACGCCGCCGCGCAGCTTCGACGCAAAAAACCATCCCAGTCCGATCTGAATCTCCACGTCCGCTTCGATCCGGCGAAAGGCGGCTGACCGCCGCGCTGCTGTTTTCCTGCGCGCCTCGTCCAGCGCGGCGCTCGATGCGGTCGCACAATCCTCTATCCATTGCGCCACCTCGATCGGCGAATACTTCGGATTCGCCGCGAGCCCCATCTCGTCTGCGGCGTGCGCTTCGATCGTTGCAAACAAGACCGGGTCGAGCGGACTCACCGTGGCAAAGCATTTCGGCTCCGGAGTATCGCTGTACGGCGTGAACCCGGTTCCGCGCACCATCGGCATGTTGGTGTACATCTCCGGCCAGAACGAGTGATTCGATGCCGAAGGCAGATGCGCCGATGTCAGCAGCGGCAAGATCCGGCTCGCATTCGCGACAGCCGCCTCCACAGCGATTGCGCCAGCGCCAAACTGGCTGCGCAGCCACCGGAGCCACGCCTCCGGATTCGCGTCCGGATCAAAGAGCCGCCGCCCCCACACCCTGTAATAAAGCTCGAATTTCTCCCAGTCGGTCTTCGGGTTCAGGCTCGCGTCGGCGTACGCGCATCGCCCACCCGTTTGTCCCGAACCTTCCCTTCCCTTGAATGTCAGCGGCTCCATCAGATCCAGTCCAACCGCCCCGCAAAAATGCGCGGTCCTTCCGCAAGCCGCCGCCATCTCAGGATCCGCGCTCAATAAATGCCGCTGCGTGCCCGGCCACAGCCGAAACAGCACTTTGTAGCGGCTGCCCGCTTTCAGAAAATCCGCATATCCGTACCGCGTGAAGGAGCGCGCCCCGGAGCTCACGCTGAAAGGTCCCACTGCCTCGCTCCCCGTTTTCGGAATCTCCAGCGGCCGAATGTCTGCCTGCTGATAGCCAAGGCTCTGGTGCTCCGCGGAATACTTCGCTCCCAGCTTTACCGGCATTCCAGTCGCGTTGGCAATATCGATCATCGTTTGATCCACGCCTTTGGCGTGCATGTCGATCTCGACCGAACGCCCACAGCCCTGAATCGCCTCGAACAATGTCCGCCAGAAGTCGTAGCTTCCCTCCGGAATCCCGCTCTCGCCATGTACGCGCATGGTCAGCCCCTGAATCTCCGGGCATTGCTTCAGCAGCATCGCCAGCGCGTCGCGGCAATATGCCGCGTGCGTCTCCTTCGTCAGCCCTTCGATGCTGTGATACGCATGCGGGCTGTCGGTCCACTCGTAAGCATGCGTCCAGAGTCCCAGCTGGAAGTGCAGCCCGCGCGCGGCGGTCTGCGCGGCAATGAATTTGAGCGCCTCCAGGTTCATCTGCCGTTCGCGATCGCTGAGCTGAACCGGCGCGGGCAGCACAGTTCCGTCCGCAGCAGCCAGTTGCATCACGCGCACGCTGTACCCCGGAACGTTGACCAGATATGGATAGGGAAAGTGCAGGTAATCGCTCGTTACGCCCCTGGGAAAGTCGTACTCAAGCCCGAACGCGAGGCAAAACCGGTTGAATCGGCACGCTACGAGCAAATCCAGATACCCCAGCCAGAAATCCTTGTCGTAGAGCCACGCTTTGTCCTCAACTTCACTGCAAAAATAGCGCCCGACGCTCCGCACTTCATTGGCCGGGCGCTCCAGAATTGGCTGCGACAGGCGCAGCGCGGTTCTCGCGTCCGCGGCAAACCGCACTCGCTCCGCCATCTCGAGCAAACCGTAAACGTAGCCGCGCACATCGCTGCCAGAAACAAATGTCGCCGGCATTCCGGCGAACTTTCCCGGCGTCAAAGCAAACGACTCCTCACCGGGACGCCACGCAGGGAGATGCGGAGCGTTCGAAGGCGCAGTCGGTCCAGTTGACGCCGGTCCCGCTGAGTTGACCAGCACATAGAATGCGGACCCGCGAACCCGCTCGCCGGAAGTAAGAATCCGGCACAACGCGCCTTTCGCCGCCAGCGCCCCGCGCAATTGTTCCGCCGCCCACCGAACCGGCGGTGCTCCGGCTACAGAATCGTTCCCATCAATGATGATCGAACAGCCGCGGCCCGACTGCGCCATTGCCCCGTGCGCCATCGTCGCCGCCGAAGCTGCTCCCGCCACCTTCAGAAACTCTCTACGCTTCATCGCATGTCTGTCCCTGGTCCCCCCACCCCTGCTTTTTAACTCCGGTGCGGGCAGGTCTTCGAGTTGATGCATTCCTCGGCAATTCGCAGCCGCTCCACTGGCCGTCCGCCAACCAAATGCTCCGTCACAATCTCCGCCGCATCCTCCGGTCTGACGTTTCCGTACCACACGGCCTCTGGATACACCACCACCGTCGGCCCGTGCTCGCACTGGTCCAGGCAGCCGGATTTGTTAATCCTAACCTTGCCGCCCAGCCCAGCCTCGCGTAAAAGTTGCTGCAGCCGCGCGTGCAATTCGCTTGTTCCATCGCGTGTGCACGAGGGCCGCGGTGCGTCAGCGGGGCGGACATTGTGGCAGACAAAGACGTGGCGTTCAAATACAGGCAAGAGGCAATCCTCCTTAATTCATTCCAGAGTAACAACTTTGCGCCGGTCCCCGTCTCGCGCGTTGCCCCTGCTGCGATCTCGCCAATCACTCCCACAGGCATCCAACCGAAAAAGTTTTCCTGATCCCCGCCCTACCCCCATCTGCGAGAATGGGTGTTTGACAATGAGTACCGACAACCTTCTCTCGCTAAAAGACGACATGGTGGCCTTCATTGAGGGCCATGGCCTCCATCGCCTCCCCGGCTACGTCACCGACGACATTCCCTCCGTACTGTGGGAAGGCCGAGGCAACCCCGACTCGTGGAAGGATTTTGTCGAGATGGCCAAGCACGTCGGCTCTCCCTTTGTCACCTTCAGCGAAATGACGTTGGACCACGATGAGCTCGACGCTCTCATCGAGGAGGTCGGGGAGATGAACTTCCCCGATGAAGAAGCCGCGGAGATGGTCGAGGCCAAGTGGCTGCGCAAGTACTCCGGCATGTTGGGATACATTCAGCTCGGTTTCATCTACGAGGGTATTGTCTTCCTGCACGAAACCACCACTGAGTGGTATGAGCGCTATCAGTCGCTTCTGGAAAACGTCGAAAGCTTCCACGATATCGTCATTGATGACGCTCATTCCCACGACGACGAGGATGAGTAAGCGTCAGTGGCCGCCGCAGCCAATGTCCCGGCGAGCGCCACCGGACCCCGGAATCAATCGGCTTCAGCTCGCACTCTGCCGCCCCAGCGCTGGCTCCTCGCCGAATCGCACCCCGAAACATCCGCTTCTCTCGCCCGCGAAGCGCGACTGCCAATCGTACTCGCAGAGCTGCTCGTCGCGCGCGGCATCACCACTGCCGCAGAGGCCTTCGCTTTTCTGAACCCCGAGCCTGCGCATCTACACGATCCGTTCCTCATGCTTGGCATGTCTGTTGCGGTCGAGCGCCTCGAACGCGCCATCGCCGCGCGAGAACCTATTCTTCTCTACGGCGACTACGACGTCGACGGCACCGTCGCCGTTGTCCTGCTCAAAACCGCCATCGAAATGCTCGGCGGCGCCGGGTGTGATCTCGTCCGCTTTCACGTCCCACATCGCATTCGCGACGGCTACGGCATGCAGTCGAGTGTGCTCGAAGCGGCCCACGCCGAGGGCGTACGCGTCGTGGTCACCGTCGACACCGGCATGCGCGCCTTCGCTGAGGCTGAAACCGCACGTCGTCTCGGCCTCGACCTCATCATCACGGATCACCATCTGGCTGATGCCCACGACAAACTTCCCGCCGCGCTCGCCATCCTGAACCCGAATCAACCGGGCTGCACGTATCCCGAGAAATCGCTTTGCGGAGCGGCCATCGCGCTCAAGCTCGCGCAGGCGATGCTCGAGAGGTCCTGTCTCGACAAGTCCGAACCAATTCGCCGCGATCCCGCTCGCCTTCGCGAAAAAACTCTGCCCAGCTTTCTTAAAATGGCGGCCATCGCCACCATTGCTGACGCCGTTCCCCTCAGCGGCGAAAATCGAACCATCGCCGCTCTTGGCCTGCGCGAGCTGCGCCGCCCGGTCGGCGCCGGTCTGCGCGCGCTCTTCGCCGCCGCCGCACTTGATCCCGCCAGCAAGCAAATCACCGGCTTCGACGTTGCGTTTCGCGTCGCCCCGCGCATCAACGCCGCCGGCCGCATGGACGTTGCCTCCGACGTCATCGAGCTATTCACTACACGCGACTCACACCGCGCCGCCGAGCTTGCCGCCAAACTCGAGCGCCTCAATCGCGAGCGACGCGACGTCGAGGCCGCCGCGCTCACCATTATCGAAGCCCGTCTCGCCTCCGACGTCGAAATCGCCTTGGACCGCCTTCTCGTCATAGACGGCGACGGCTGGCATCGCGGTGTTATTGGCATTCTCGCCTCGCGCGTCGTCGAGCGCACCGCAAAGCCCGCCATCGTCGTCAGCGTAGAAGACGGTGTAGCCCACGGCTCAGGCCGCTCCGTCGACGGCTTTGCGCTCCTCGCCGCCATTGAAAGCTGCGCAGACCTCTTCACCCGCTTCGGCGGCCATGCCTTCGCCGTCGGGTTTGCACTTCCCGCCGACGCGCTGCCCGAGCTCAAGCGCCGCCTGCGTATCTATGCCAACGCGCATCTCGCCGCGCGCGAGCCTGAGCGGCTCCTCCGCACTCATGCCGAGCTGCCGCTCGACCGCATCACGCCCGTACTCGCCGGATGGCTGCGCAAGCTCGAGCCCTTCGGCCATGGCAACCCCGAGCCCATCTTCATCGCCCGCTCTGCGCGCCTGCTCGCTCCACCGCGCACCATGAAAGCTCAGCACCTGCGGCTTGAGCTCGCGCAGGACCCCGCTCCTTCGGTGGCCGCGGCGACTGGTTCATCGCCAACAGCGTCAGTGAACACTTCGTCAACACGGCTGGCCGCTTCGGCCGCGCCGGTCAGCTCCATCCGCGCCGTCGGCTGGAATCTGGCTGAACGCGCTATTCAGCTTCGACTCGTTGAGGGCAGCCTCATTGATCTCGCCTATCGCATTCGCGAAAACGACCATCCGGACTTCGGCGGCCTCGAGATTGAAATCATGGGCATGCAGACAGCCGTTGCGTGAAGGGTGGGCCCTTAGCTGCCCTTTCCCGCCCAGCCTCTTAGTGAATTCGCCGCTCATGCGGCTTTTTGAAGATCCTTTTGGGACATCCCAGAATGCTGCTACTGAGATAGATCAAGCCCACCAGGAATTCCTGGTGGGCTTGCAGCGTTCCGTAAGGAACGAAAGAACAGAAGAAAAAACGAAGGTTTATTCCCAACTCGTCGGCAAAAAGAATCCTGCATTGGGAGTGATCTGCGTCTGGTCAGTTCCATCGGCGTTGACGGTCCAGACGTACGACATTCCGGTAACGGTTGGGGTGTCCATGACATACGCGACCTTTTCGCCGTTGGGCGAAATTGCCACGAGCCCTGGTATTTGTCCCCCGGCAACCTGAGTGACAATGGGTTGCAGAAAGCTCAAAGCAAAACCCGTCCCAACGTCCACCCGATAGATGCCATCGCTCCCCTGGAATATGAGGTATTTTCCATCCAAGGTCGGGAACGGTGAGATGCTTCCGGCTGGCAACGACAGAGCTGTCTGATTGCTTCCGTCGGAGGCGTTCATCTTCCAAATCTGGACTTCGATTGTCCCATTGACCGAAACCAGGTGTTCGAACAGGATCAGTGTTCCATCTGCCGTGAAGTTAGGTAACGAGGTGAGAATTCCAATCCCTCCTTGGCCCGCGAGGGGTTCGTTGGAGAGTTGCTTCTCTGCCGTTTTTCCGTTTGCGGCTACCGTGTAGACTCCCTGTGCCGCGTTGATCTCGCCCACGAAGACGATTTGCGTTCCGTCGGGCGAGTACGCCGGATCTACGACGTCGTTGAAGTTTGACACGAATTCGATGCTTCCGGTTCCTGTGGCACCCACCGACACAGTCCCGTTGGTTGAAGTGACTGTGATAGTGTAGATCCCAAAACCACTGTAGTTTGCATTGAGACATGCGTAGCTCAAGTGATCTGGGGCGAAAGAGGACCA
>JBEKWT010000003.1:0-29759 GCA_049512795.1 Occallatibacter sp. | reverse complement strand
GCTGATGCCGAAAACAGCGAACGGACAATTCCTGGATGC
Source organism: Occallatibacter sp. (assembly GCA_049512795.1). Classification (GTDB taxonomy): domain Bacteria; phylum Acidobacteriota; class Terriglobia; order Terriglobales; family Acidobacteriaceae; genus Telmatobacter. The sequence continues at coordinate 29,720 of JBEKWT010000003.1, read as the reverse complement.
CGATATTGCTCGTGCGCGGTCCGAGAACCTGGAACTCGAAGCTCGCGGAGATCGCATTGCGCACCGTCAAGGGGTGGTGCGGCTGCTGAGTTATCTGAACCACGGCAACATGGGAAACTACGAAGACGCGAATCGCGAGTTTCTCGATGGTGTGACGCCTACGCCGGAGATTGTTGCCACGCGGCAACAAGGACGCCACAAATACGGATTCGGCCTGAACTTCGAGCAGGAGATTACGCCGCAGGTGAGCGTCTTCGGCCGGTTGGGCTGGAGCGATGGCCGGAACGAGTCGTTCGCCTATACCGAGGACGATCGCACGCTCGAACTCGGCGCCTTTGCGCAGGGGGGTTTATGGCGTCGGCGTAGCGATCGCGCCGGTGTCGGGGTGGTTGGCAACGGGATTGTGGCCGCGCATCAGCAGTATCTTGCGTTGGGCGGGCTCGGCTTTATTCTTGGCGACGGTGGGCTCACCTATGGTCATGAGAAGATCTTCGAGACCTTCTACACTGCGCACCTGTGGCGCGGATTCTTCGCTTCTTACGACTTCCAGTACATCGACAATCCGGCCTATAACCAGGCTCGAGGGCCAGCGGCGATTTCAGCCGTGCGGTTCCACACAGACTTTTGACGATGTGAGGCGCAAACGCGACTGTGATCCCGTCAGGGCCGCTCGGCGCAAACGCATATCGACTTCTGACAAGATGGGGAGCCAAGGATGGAGCACGGCGCTGGAACCGCTCGGCTCCCAATGACCATGAGACAGCGGACTACTACTTCGCCGTCGACGTCCGCTGCTGGGTCTGCGGCTGGTCGGGCAGAGTGATGATGACCTCGCCGGGCTTGGCGTAGTGCAGCTTTTCACGGGCCTCGCGCTCAATCGCCTCGGGATCCGAATTCAGGTGTTTGATCTGCTCGCGCATTTGGGCATTTTCCTGCTGCAGGTCCTTGATCTCCTGCTGCAAGGCGCGGTCCTCGGCACGTTTCTGCTGCCAAACCGACACGCCGTGCTTGCCGTAGACGACGTGCCATGTGACCAGGAGCGCCAGGATAACGGCGACTCCGGTGCCCGCCGGCCGCCAAAGGCGCTGCGTCCATCCGAGCGCCCAAGTGCGCAGTGAAACTGGCTTGGCGGCGGGCGCTTTCGTTTTCATGTGCACATGTTCTTCCGGCATCGGATCCCAATCCATGCTTGCGGTGTGCGATCGGGATTTAGCTCAGCACAAACTTCTCGGCCGCCGACCGCAACGCCTGCATATCGCGCTCGCTGCGCGCTTCGGTATAGGCTCGCACCACCGGTTCTGTCCCTGACAGGCGGTAGCAAACCCACGAGCCATCGTCCAAAATCAGCTTGAGCCCGTCGGTCCTGACAACTTTGACGACCTTGCGTCCGCTCAACTCCTTCGGATCGGCCTTCAACTTCTCAGTGAACGCGGCTTTCTGCGCCGCGGTCAAGTGGAAGTTCTCGCGAACCGGGAAATAGGAACCAACCTTGGCAAAAAGCGCCTTCAATTGCGCGCCGAGGCTCGTGCCGCGCGTGGCCACCATCTCCGCCATGAGCAGGCCGGCAATGACGCCGTCTTTCTCCGGCACGTGGCCGCGGATGGTGAGGCCGGCGGACTCCTCGCCGCCGATGGCGATCTTGTCCTGATCGATGAGCGCGCCGATGTACTTGAAGCCCACGGGTGTTTCGTAGATGGGAACTTTGTGATATTCGGCCAGTGCATTGACCAGGTTGGTGGTCGCGACACTCTTGGCCACCCCATTCTTCCATCCGCGCGTTTCCACAAGATAATCGAAGAGCAATGCGATGACGTAATTTGGCTGAATGAATGTGCCATCACCGTCCACGATGCCGAATCGGTCCGCGTCGCCGTCGGTGGCGATCACGAGGGCCGCGCCGATCTCCGTCATTTTTTTCTTTGCAGCACCCAGCAATTCGTCGGATGGCTCGGGCGCGTGTCCGCCGAAGAGCACGTCGCGGTAGTCGTGCACGGTTTCGACGGTGACGCCGGACTGGCGGAGCAGGTGGCAGGGATAGCCACGGCCCGCGCCCCAGAGCGGATCGTAGACCACTTTGATGCCGGATTTGGCAATTGCTCTCAGGTCGACGAGCTCGGCGAGGCGATTGAGAAACGCAGGCTTCACGTCCGCGGTTTCGAATTGGTCCGTCGTCGCGAGCGGGCTGGGAACGTCGTGGCCTCCTCCTCCGGCAATTCTGTCGATCGCGGCTTCAATCTGTTTGGTGGCTTCGGGCAGAGCCGGCGCGCCGTCAGGCGTGGAGTACTTGATGCCGTTGTACTCGGGCGGATTGTGCGAGGCGGTGAAGTTGATGGACCCCGAGGTCTTGAGCGTGCGCACGGCGTAGGCGATGGCCGGCGTGGGAGCGGCTTCGGGAATCACGATGGGCGTGACGCCCGCGCCTGCCAACACGCGCGCGGCCTCGGCCACAAAGCTCTCGCCCAGAAAGCGCGGATCGCGGCCTACCAGCACGCGGTGAGGCGCGGGGAGGGATTTGACGAAGGCGGCGATTCCCGCGACCGCCAGCCGAATATTGGCCACCGTGAACTCGTCGGCGACAATCGCCCGCCATCCCGAAGTACCAAACTTGATCGTTGTGGTCATCCTCTTCTCCACACTTGCGGCCTCGCGGGCCGCAAAGTTCATACTGCAACACCAAGCCCGGATCGGCAAGCTGCAGTTCAACTTTTCATACGAAGGTCGCGAAATCGGCGTGACTTGCGCCGCAGGGAATTCCACACGGGGAGGTTCTTTTTTCGAGCCGAACAGAGAAATTGTCGAGCGGAAATCCCGGCATGGCGTCTGTGTGCATAGAAGATGTCCTGCCCACAATCGGGAAGCACAGTACGGGGTTCTTCGGAACCACCTTGAGGAGGAGACTATGCAATTGAACAAAACCGCAACCGGAAAGCGCGGATTGGCCGTGATTGCTTTCCTGGCCGCGATCGCCCCGGCTTTCGGAATTCTGGCGCCAGACGCGAGCGCGCAAACGAAACCGGAAGATGCCCAGCCCAGCGAAGCGAGGCCAGCGACGCAGCCCGCCCCGGAAGCGGTGCAGACGTTCTTTTTGACCAATGCCTCTGAGCAAAACGAACTGAACGATATCCAAAACGACTTGCGGAACGCGCTGCCGGGGGCGAACATTTTTGTCGACCAGGCGCAGGACGCGATCACCGTGCGCTGCAACCCGGAAGGCCTTGAGACCGCGCAGAAGATCATTGCGGATCTCGACCGGCCGAGGAAACTGTATCGCCTGACCTACACGATCACCGACATCGAAGGCGGCAAGCGCACGGGGTCGCAGAAATTCACACTGCTTGTTGTTTCAGGAGAGAGAGGGACCTTCAAACAAGGCAGCCGCGTGCCTATCGTGACCGGAACAGCCGACGGACAGCCCCGAGGCACGCAAGTGCAATACCAGGACATCGGACTGAGCATCAATGCACAAGTGGGTGGGTCACCGGACGCGCTTGATCTGCACACAAAGATCGAGCAATCGAGCCTTGCGGAAGAAAGAGCCGTGGCCTCTGCACAGGATCCAGTGGTTCGGCAGACCGTCCTGGATGACGCGTCAGTGCTGTCGCAAGGCAAGCCGCTGGTTCTTGGGTCACTCGATCTTCCGGGCACCACGCGGAGCCAGGAGATCGAAGTGGTTGCGGAGGTGGTCCGCTGACCTTCGACGAATCTGTTTCGTTGCACCGGGCGGAGCCGGGGTCGCTGCCCCGCGTTCCGTCTTGGCGAGGCTCCTCCGCGATTGAGAATTCGACTGCCACTTTTCAATGATTGGCTGCTCCGCCGGACGGATTCGGGCGTAGAGTGTTGGCAGAATCGTTCTTATTGTGGAGGGGCCAAATGCTCGAATCAACTTCGTCCGCCCGGATCGTGATGACCACCGTGGTGAGCCCCGAAGAAGGCACGCGCCTGGGGCGCACGCTCGTGGAGGAGCGACTGGTTGCATGCGCCACGCTGCTTCCTCCCGTTCACTCAATCTACCGCTGGCAGGGCAAGATTGAGTCGTCATCCGAAACCCTGCTTCTGCTCAAGACTGCGAGCGAACAGTTGCCCGCTCTGGAAGTCCGACTGCAGGAGCTGCACAGTTACCAAACTCCAGAATTCCTGGTGCTTGGGATCGAGGCTGGGAGTCACTCTTATCTGAAATGGCTGCGCGCCAGCCTGGATGCGCCGCAAGGTACCAAAGTATAAACGAACGTCATAGCCAACAAGAGACCCTCTGGTATCCTTGTTGGAGTTTGTCTTCATGCGTTGGCTCCTCATCGTTCTTCTTGTCTCGCTCGGAGCGCTGCTGGTTGCGGCCGCGGGAGCTGCCCGTCACATTTGGCGGCAGCGTACCAAGCCCGGGGTAAACACTCCGCGGCCCTGAAGCCGGCTGAGGAGCCGGCATGGAAGTGAAGCCCCGAGAATTGTTGCGATGAAAGATCCGGTCTTAATGCCAGAAGCAGACGGTTATCGTGTGGTCAAACAGTGTTTGCTGGCGCAAGATTGAAAAAAGATTAGAGTTTCGCTGCCGAAAGGATCTCCCCCGTCGTGAGCACCAAGACCCTCGATCTCGCAGGTTCCAAGGGACCAATGGAGATTTCCATCGCCCATAGCCCCGATTCCGACGACGCATTCATGTTTTACGGCCTTGCGACCAGCAAGGTAAGAGTGCCCGGTTACCGCTTTAGTCATACGCTCTGTGACATCGAGACGCTCAACCGCCGCGCCCGCGAAGAAGCCTTCTATGATGTAACGGCTATCAGCTTTCATGCCTATCCGTATTTGCAGGAGAACTACACGCTGATGAGCTGCGGGGGCAGCGTGGGCGAAGGTTATGGTCCGATGGTCGTCGCCAGCCGCATGCTCGATGTGAACGACCTCGGCCGCATCCGCGTTGCGGTTCCGGGCACGCTGACCACGGCCTATCTCGCGCTCAAAATCCTCAACCCGGAAATCAAGACGGTTACCGTTCCGTTTGACCGCATCATTCCCGAGATTCTGGGCGGCACATACGATGCCGGCCTCATCATTCACGAGGGGCAACTCACCTATTCCACCAGCGGTCTTTTCAGAGTAATTGACCTTGGCGCATGGTGGCGGGAAACGACTGGCCTGGTGCTGCCGCTGGGCGGCAATGCGATCCGCCGCTCGCTCGGCACCAAGGCGCACAAAGTCATCTCCAAGGCGCTGCGCGACTCGATTCGGTATGCCTTGGAGCACCGCGAGCAGGCCCTGGAATACGCCATGCAGTTTGCGCGCGACCTGGACACCACGATGGCCAGCCAGTTTGTGAGCATGTATGTGAATGAGCGCACCCTGGACTACGGCGCCGATGGCCGCGAAGCGATCCGCAAGCTGCTGACAATGGGCCACGAGCGCGGCATCATTCCGATTGCCCCGCAAATCGACTTTGTGGATTAGCGCATCTTCAAGATGAGCTGAAGGATGAGCTGCATCGCTGCCGCTGCACGCGACTGCGCTGCTTTTTTGTCCCGGTGCGGACAGATTACTTTTAGCGTCTTGAATCGAGCCGAAGGTCATTGTGCCGGCCCAACAATCTTCGCGGGCTTTCTAAATTTTTTCTAATCTTTGCCGATGCATCCAACAAGGAGCGTTGCCGGATGCCTTCGCACACGTCTACCGCTATCCTCTTTGCGTCGCCCGACCCGGCTCTTCTTAACGCCGTCGAACCGATGCTTTTGGCCGCAGGCGCGCGGGTCGATGTGGTTCTGTCCGCCGAGGCCGCGCGCGCTTCCATCGCCAGCGGGAATCCGTTAGGCCTGCTTCTGCTGGATGCGAGCCTGCCCGGCATGCCTATCGGCCAGTTTCTTGCCGCAGCGGGGGCAGAGGGCGACGGGCCACGATTCCCTATTGTTCTGGTTGCAGACGCGGTGACCCAGGAATGGATCGACCGCCTCGCCGACGGCGCGGTTGACGATCTCATCTTGCGCTCAGCTGAACTCGCCTACTGGCAGTTGCGGATTGACCTTGTGCTGCGCGATCAGCGGATGGCGCACGAACTCGAGACCCTTCGCGATGCGGCCATCCGCAACGCTCAGATGGACCGCCTTACCGGCATCTACAATCGCGAGACGATGCTCGCCATGCTCTTCCGCGAGACCGATCGCGTGCAACGCATGGGCAGCTCACTCTGCCTGGTGCTCTTCGATATCGACGACTTTGGCCACTGGAACTCGCGGCTGGGCGTGGACGCCTGCGATGAGCTGCTTTGCCAGGTGGCGAGCCGCACCGGCGCCCTTTTGCGCAGCTACGATCTGCTGGGGCGGCCAGGCATGGACGAGTTTCTGATCGCGTTGCCCGCTTGCAGCCCCGCGAGCGCCATGATTCTGGCCGAGCGTCTTCGCGTGGATGTTTTTTCCGTGCCTGTCCGGGTGGCGGGCGAGGCCGTCCGCCTTTCCGCATGCTTTGGTATCGCCAGCAGCCGGGGCCGGTCGCCGGTGGTGGTTCTGCGCGAGGCCGAGAAGGCCCTCGAATGGGCCAAGGCCGCCGGACCGGAGTCGATCCAGTGTTTCGGATGTCCGCCAGAACCCGCTTCGTCGCCAGTGACTTTTCTATCCGCAAGCTCCGGCGACGAGCTGCTGGCGTGGTAGCGGGGTCTGGTCCGAGCCCTTCGATTCTGTCCATCGCGGAGCGGGTTTGGCGGTTGCGGGGCGCGTTCGTCCGTTGCGGGGACGGCGGACGAAAAGATTGGGAAACGCCGGCCTCCGCCTATCTGTCGCATCCAATCGTCGCGGCTGCCGGCTCCAGAAACTCCTGAAAAACCTCGTTCGAAAGGAGCCGTCCGCGCGCAGTGAGGCAAACGTGTGCGCCATCGGCGACCAACAGGCCATCGTCGACTAGCCGCTCAACTGCTTCCAATGCCGGCGCGACCAACTCGGTACCGAATTCGTGTCTGAGTGCGTCGACATTAACACCTTGATTCCGGCGCAAACCGAGAAACCATGCTTCCTCGTGCTGACGCGCAGGCGGGAGCCATACGGTTTCAGGCGTTGATGGGCCTGCGAGATACTGCTTCAGATTGTCGGTCGTCGTGGAGCGGAGGACTCGAGCAGGAGCTAAAGCCCCAATCGAATTTGCGCTGCTCGCGGCACGACTCAAGCCGCCCCTGCGACGAAGACCTGTCGCAGGGGACCCCGGCACGTCGTGGCCTGATACAAGGGCCGCCTCGCGCGAATCGGCTGAATCTCTCAACATCGACGACGCATCCAGGCCGACTCCCAGATACGGACGCCGCTGCCAATAACGGAGGTTATGCCTCGACTCGAGTCCGGGGCGAGCGAAATTCGAAATCTCGTACTGCATGAGGCCGGCTTCATTCAGCCGCTCGATCGCCTTCTCGTACATCCTCGCGATGGTATCGTCGCAGGGCACCAGATCGGCGCGATAGTGCGCGCCGCGTTTAAGCACTTCGCGGCCGAGGCGCGAATCCTCGTCCACTTCAAGCATGTACACGCTGGCGTGGGGAACGCCGGAATCCACGAGCGCCTTCAACGATTCATCCCACGAGGAAAACGTCTGTGCGGCCAGCCCAGCGATCAGATCCACATTCAGGTTCGCAATTCCGGCCGCGCGCAGCCGCCGCAAATCAGCCTCGATCGTGGAGTGATCGTGCAGCCGGCCACTGGCGTGCGCCTCGCTGTCGACAAACGATTGCACGCCGAGGCTCACGCGGTTGACACCCGAGGCCACGATCGCGTCCAGGGTCGTGTCCTCAAGCTGCCCTGGCGCGCACTCCATGGTGATCTCGGCGTCGGCGTCGAGATCGAATTCCGCTCGCAGCGCGACAAAGAGTCGAGTGAGCAGATCCGGCTCGAGGAGCGATGGTGTTCCCCCGCCCAGGTACACCGTGTCCACGCGCTGCGGGAGCTCCGCTCTTACTCTTTTGGCCCAGGCTTTCGCCCCGGAAAGATCCTCGATCAGCCGGTCGACATAGGGCTCGTGATCCGCCGCCGGATAAACTCCGGAAGCAAAGTTGCAATAGGTGCACTTCGACCGGCAAAAGGGGATGGATATGTAGATTCCGAGCGCGTTGGCGCCGTTGCCGGTCATAGAAGGATTGTTTCACGTGCGTCGGCCATCCACCCGCTTCGGAAAAGCCCTACCGTGTCTCATGCAATCATGAATGAAGGGAGATCCGGATTTGAAAGCCTGGCCTGTCTTTGCCATCCTAGTCATCCAAGTCCTCCTCTTTCTTGCCCATTGGTTTGTTTACTCCACCTTCATCGCGTTTTGGCCCGGAATCAGCCCCACAACGGCCGCCGATCTGCGCGTCGCGATGCTGGTTCTGGCATTCAGCTTCGTCACCGCTTCGCTACTCTCCTTCCGTTTTTCTAATGTTGCCGTTCGGCTGTTCTACTGGGCCGCAGCAGTTTGGCTCGGCTTCCTCAACTTCTTTTTCTTTGCGTCGGTCTTGATTCGGCTGGCGTGGGATTCGCTACGAATTTCTCACCTGGCGGCGAACTCCGCCGCAATCCGCGCGCCGCTGGCGGCCGCGATTTACACGCTCGCTGCGCTGGCCGGAATATATGGTCTCATCAACGCCCGCATCATTCGCGTTCGCCGTGTCGAAGTGCGTATCCCCGACCTGCCCCCGGCATGGCGCGGGCGCAGGGGCGTGTTGCTGAGCGATTTGCACCTTGGACCCATCAACGGCGTCCATTTTTGCCGGCGTCTGGTTGCGCTGGTTTCGAGTTTTCGTCCCGACGTGGTTTTTCTTCCCGGCGACCTCTTCGACGGCACAAAGGGCGATCTCGATCGACTGGTCTCGCCCTTCAAAGGGATTTCGCCACCGCTGGGCACCTACTTCTCAACCGGCAACCACGAGGAGTTCACCTCGCCCGCGCACTACATCGAAGCCATCAAGCGGGTGGGAATTCGTGTACTGGCCAGCGAACAGGTTGTCATTGACGGGCTGCGGATCGGCGGTGTTTTTTATCACGACTCGTCTTCGCCGCTGCACATGAAAGCCGCACTGAGCAGTATGCGCTCAAACGATCCTGAATCTGAGCGCACCCAGCCCGGAATCCTGCTGAACCATGCGCCGACGCGCTTGCCCATTGTGGAGCAGGCCGGCTTCAGCCTGCAACTCTCCGGCCACACCCACGGCGGGCAGTTCGTGCCCTACACCTGGATTACGCGCCGCATCTATGGACGCTTCACGCGCGGCTTGCATTGTTTCGGCTCGCTCCAGGTTTACACTTCAACGGGCGCGGGAACCTGGGGCCCTCCGATGCGGGTCGGTACACGGCCGGAGATTGTTTTGCTCGATTTCAAATAGCGGCTTTTATTCGTTTGGGAGACCTAGCGAACGCATGGAGAATAATGCTTTGAAGCGAGAATCCTTCGCGCCAGACCAGCCCGTTATTCGTACCAGCCTTCACGGGCTCGATCTGCTCATGAATCCGCGCCTTAACAAGGGCACCGCGTTTACCGAGGCGGAACGTGACGCTTTCGATTTGCATGGCCTGTTGCCTCCTCACATCGGAACCCTCGAAAGCCAGAGCGAGCGCCGCAAGCGTGCGCTCGACTGCCAGCCCACAACGTTTGATAGGTACAGTTTCATGCGTGACCTGCAGGACAACAATGAGACGCTCTTCTACTCCCTCATTGCCCAACACACCGAGGAGTTGCTGCCCGTTGTCTACACGCCGGCAGTGGGGGAGGGTTGCCAGCGCTTCTCCGAGATCTGGCGCAAGCCTCGCGGCGTGTTCCTCAGCTATCCCGACAAAGACCGCATCGGACAGATTCTTTCGAGCCCGCGCTACGACGCCGTGCGCTGCATCGTGGTTAGTGACGGAGAGCGCATCCTCGGCCTCGGCGATCAAGGGACCGGCGGTATGGGCATCCCGATCGGCAAAATGGCGCTCTACACTGCGCTGGGCGGCATCCCGCCCGAGCATTGCCTGCCCGTGCTGCTCGATGTGGGCACCGACAACCAAAAGCTGCTTGGCGATCCAATTTACATCGGCTGGGAACACGAGCGTGTGCGCGGGCAGGAGTACGACGACTTTGTCGAAGCCTTCGTGACGGCAGTCGAGCGCCGCTGGCCGCACATTCTTTTGCAGTGGGAGGATTTTGCCGGCGCCAACGCGGCGCGCCTGCTGGAGCGCTACCGCGACCGGCTCTGCACTTTCAACGACGACATTCAGGGCACCGCGGCGGTGACGACGGCGACATTGCTGGCCGCCGTCTACGCCACCGGCATTCCGCTCAGGGAGCAGACCATTGCGATGTTCGGCACTGGATCGGCAGGCACCGGCATTCTCGATCTTCTCATCGCCGAAATGAAGGAACAGGGCCTGAGCGACGAGCAGGCGCGCAAACGCATTTATGCATTCAACCACCTTGGCTTGCTCATCGAAGGCTGCGAGGGCATAAAGCCCGGGCAGGAGGCGTTCCTGCGGAAGCGCGGGGACATTGCCGGATGGAAGCTGTCGGCATCGGAGTCTGGCGCAATTTCGCTGCTCGACGTGGTGCGCAATGCAGGCATCACCGTGCTGGCCGGCGTGAGCGCGCAGCCAGGAGCGTTTACGGAGGAGATTGTGCGCGAGATGGCGCGCCACACTCCGCATCCAGTGATTTTTCCGTTGTCGAATCCGACATCGCAAGCAGAGGCAACGCCCGCCGATTTGCTCCGATGGACGGAAGGCCGCGCGCTGGTAGGCACGGGCAGCCCCTTTGCTCCAGTCGAGGTGAACCGCAAGCTCGTCAGCATCGCGCAGGTCAACAACTCCTACATCTTTCCGGGCTTGGCTCTGGGCATTCTTGTCTCTCGCGCAACGCGCGTTAGCGACGGCATGATTATGGCTGCTACAAAAGCGCTGGCATCGCTTTCGCCGGCGCGCGCCGACAAAAATGCCCCACTGCTGCCGCCGCTCTCCGACGCGCGAAAAACGAGCGCGGAAGTCGCCGAGGCAGTCTTCCAGCAGGCGATTGCCGATGGAATGGCAGAGCCCGCCGATGAAGACGCTATCAGGGCAGATTTGCGCGCGTATATGTGGGAGCCGGTTTACCAGCCGTATGAACGCGTCGATATTGCGAAATGAAGGGTGTGAGCCAGGGAATTGCTATTCCCCGGCCGGCACTTCTTCCAGGAGCCGCTTCCACGTCTTCTGGTTTTTGCGGAAGCCTTTTTTTAGGTCTTCGAGAATTCGCTCGAAGTCCGCGTTGGTACGCAAGTTGTTCCACGCGGGATTCTTCTGGAACCAGGGATAATTCTCATTGCCGAGATAAATGGCGCGCCGCAGCCAGTGCAGGGCTTCGCTGGAGTCGCCGTCGACAGCGAAGTAAGTAGCCAGGCGGTAAGCCATTTCACTGTCGGCCTCGGCGGCAGCCAGCGTGTCGTCCTTGAGCAGCGCAGCGCCACGGTCCCGCGAGCCCGCTTGCACATAGCAGATGGCCAGTGTGGGCACCGCGATGCGCAGTGAAGCATCGTCGGCGATGACGCCCTCGAGGGTCTCAATGGCCTTGTCGAGGTTTCCCAGGCGCATCTGCTGATAGCCCGACGAAGTGCGCAGCAGCGGATGGCGCGGCTCCAGCGCCAGGCCTTTCTCCAGCTCGTCGCCGGCCAGCTCGATCTGGTTCTGGTAGTGGTAGACGCGAGCGCGATGGTTATAGAGAATGGCTGCGTTGGCCGGATTCAGTTTGAGCGCGCGGCTGAATGCCCCCAGCGCCTCGTCGTACATACCGTCACCGCGCAGCGCCAGGCCGGCAACCATGTGCACATTCCAGTCATTCGCAGCACCGGCGAGCAAATTGGCAATGCCGTGCCGCGCCGACTCTTTTTCACCGCGTGACAGCAACATATAGATGCGGTAAAGATTCGTTTCAGTGGACGCCGGATCGAGCTTTAGCGCCTCTTCGAATGCCCGGCGCGCGCGCATCACGTGGATCTGCCCGCCGAAACCGTGCCGCGCGTACTGCAGCTCGGCGATGCCCAACCCGCTCCATCCCGCGGCGAATCCCGAGTCGGCCTCGGTGACGCGAGTAAACAACGCGTGCGCTCGATCCAGATCAGCGCGCGAGCCGGTGCGCACCATGAACGAACTCAGGAGCGCCCGCGCTTGCAAGTATCTCTCGCTCACCGGCCCGGGCAGCGATCCATCACGCGCCGAGGCCCGAGCAGAAGCGCGCACCGCATCTGTGCTTTGCGCGGTGCGCGACGCTTCGATTCCTTCCGCTGCTCCGATTCCCTGTAGCGTTGCGAACACTTCGTTCGAAATCTCGGACTGCACAGCGATCAGGTCGAGCGATGCAACGCGAATCGATCCGCCCGTGCGCACGCTCTGCGAAGCCACGTCGAGCAATTGCCAGTTCAGATCGAATCCGTTTTCCGAGCGCACAAAGTTCCCGGCGAGCACAAACTTGACCAGCAGCTTTTGGCCCACCGCCAGTGGGTCCATCTGCGCCCAGGGCCGCGCGCCGGCCAACGGCATCAGCGTGCTTGAGGGCCGTACCACCAGCGCGGGAATCCGCGCCAGGCGGGCCGCAATCGCATCGGCAAGAGCGTAGCCGTAAAGCGGCGCCGCCTCCGTCGCGCCCAGGTTGGCAAAGGGCAACACGACCAGCGAATTCTGAGTCTTTTGTTCGCCAGCAGACTCGCGAAACCGTTCGGCCAGCATGGAAAGCAAACCTGTCGTACGCTTCTCCGCTTCAGCGCCCGTCGCCGGCAGGTTGGCCGCCGCGTCGCCGGGAATGATCCCCGTCTCGATGCGCAGCGCCTTCATGATGGTCTTCAGTCCCTCGCGCACGTCGGCTGCCGATGCCGTGCGTGCGCCCGGATTTTTTTCGAGACAAGCGGCAATCACGCTCTTGAGCTCCGGAGAAATCTCCGGAACGGTCGCGCTCAGGTCTTCCGGCTCGAGAAACTGAATGGCGCGAATGGCCTGAGAGTCCTCGGCGTCAGGACTTGCGAAGGGATGGCGTCCGCTCGCCAGCTCGTGCAGAATTACGCCCAGCGCCCACACGTCTGACTGCATGCTCGAGTGCCCGGTGACAAACTGCTCGGGCGCCATGTAACGGATGGTCCCGCCGCGCGCCGTGAACGTTGAAGCGACGGACTTGTCTTTAGCCAGTGCAGGCGTCGCCGGGTCGAAGCGCGCATCTTCGGGAGTGAGCCGCCGCGCCAGCCCGAAATCCAGAATCTTGACCAGGCCGCCGTCGGTCAACATCACGTTTTGCGGCTTCAGATCGCGATGAAAAATTCCCAGCGCGTGCGCCGCCTGCAATCCGTCGGCAATCTGTATTCCCACCGAAAGCACAAGCTGCAGGTTGGCCGGCCCGGCCGCGATCAACTCGTCCAGCGGCTGGCCGGGCACAAACTGCATGGCGATGTACACCTCGTCGCCGCTCTCACCCACTTCGTAAATCGCGCACACATTAGGATGTTCGATGGCCGAAGCGAGCCGCGCCTCGCGGAGCACGGTCGACCGCATCTGCTCGGCGGTCAGGAGCCCGGTGTGCAGCATCTTCAGCACCACGGGCCGCTGCAGCAGGGTGTCGTTGGCCGCGTACACCACACCGCTGCCGCCAGCGCCCAGACGCCGCAGAATCTCGTAATGGGCTATTGTCTTTCGCTTCATCGCTCAACTCAAGTCTAGTGGCGAGCGCGTGAGGACCGTCTCAAGAAGAGGCTATCGCCGCACCGGCGTCTATCTGTTAACGTCGATGTGAAGATGGACGGCATGAGTGGATTTGCGGCGGAAAGCAGCGGACGCCGGGCGCGCGCGTCGTCTGCGGCACGGCTGGGCGTCGTTTTGGCGCTCGCCACGCCGCTGTATCCTTTGGCCGCGCAACAAAGCGCGGAGCCGCCGGCGCAGCAAACAACGCAGCAGCCGGGTGCTGGGGCGCAACTCCACACCGGGACTGGCAGTGGACTTGATAGCGACGCCCGCTTGCAGAACTTGCTCGCCGATCACCAATACCTTCGCATCCAAGCGCTGCTCAGCCAGTTGTCGCCGGATCAGGCGCAGTTCTATCGCGGCATTCTCGCTAACCGGTCAAATCAGCTCGATCAATCGGTCCAGCTTTTGGAGCCACTTATCGATCAGGTGTCTGGGAGCGGAGATGCCGCTCGCGAAAAGCTGGTCCGCATGACACTGGCCGAAGACTATCTCCGCCTGGGCGATTGGGCGAAAGCCGGCCACGCATACCAGACTCTTGATGCGCGGCTTGGCGCCAAGCTCACCCAAAGCGAGCAGGATGAAATTGAGATGCCGCTCAAAATGCTGCCGCTGGCCAAGGACAACCCGCCCATCACGGTCGATCCCTGCGAGTCTTTCAGGCTTCAGGTCAGCAACGATCCTCTCGGCCTAATCGACGTTCCCGTCTTTATCGCCGCGCGCTCGCACGGCTGGATGCTCGATCCCACCGCACCCTTCAATCTCATTTCCCGATCGATGGCGCAGGATGTTGGGCTCACCATCTCAAAGGAATCCGCCACCATTCACACCCTCACTGGACGACCCATTCAGGTTCATGTCACGGTGATTCCCCGCTTCACCATCGGCGGCCGCCTTACGCTGCACGATGTTACCGCATTCGTTTTCGACGACGTGGATTATTCCTTCCCGCATTCCGGCTATCGGGTCGAGGGCGTTCTGGGATATCCGTCGCTCGCCGCCATGGGCCGGCTCACCGTTTCCGATAACACCATTCAGGTCGATCCCGCGAAAGAAATCGATCCACAGGAAGACAAGGATCGCGAAGGCGCGGGCGCACGCTTCTATCTCGACGGAGATCAAGTCATCGTCGCGCTCGGCCGGCGGCTCGACCGGACTACCGATTCATCTTCGCAAGGAGTCGCAGCAGGCAGCCGCGGCGACGCTCAAGAAAACGATGACCGGATGTTCGCCATCGATGCCGGAGGCCAGCAAACGTACCTGACCTCGCGCTGGTTCGACGAGCATGCTGCCGAGTTCAATGGCCAGAAGATGGAACCCTTCTCGATCCCCGGCATGGATACGGGGCCCGAGTCAGCCTATGTCGCCGAGACGGTTCCCCTGGTCGTTGGCGGTACTTCGATCGAACTCCACAACATTCCCGTCCTCGCGCAGCGGGTTGGGTCAGCCGCCCCCGACGATGTTTATGGCGTGCTCGGCATCGAGGCCCTCGATCAGCTCAAGAGCTACACATTCGACTACCGCACGATGCGCTTCAGTGCGACGGCTGAGTGAATTGAGCGGGGCAGGGAATTGGCGGAGCGAAAGCTGAGCGCTACTTCTCGATGTTCTCTTGCTTCATCTGGCCGCGCCGGCCGAGCGTGAGGACGAGAATCCCAAACACCAGCAGAACGAGTCCCCACCACAGATTGGCATCGATTCCCATGCTCTTCGCATACACGTCTGGATTGGAGCGCGTGGCCAGGCCGAAGGCTGTCAGAACGGTTCCGACCAATGTGAACAGCATGCCCAACGAAATGCGCGGATCGTAGAACATTGCGCTCCTTTTCAGATCAGATGAAGATGAGACTTACCGCAATTGCGGCCAGCAGGATTGCGGCAGCCTCCGCCTCGGGCCGTTTCCACCAACGCCCAATCGCAGTCGGCCGCGCCGAGAGCGAGAATACGAGACCGTTGAGTTCCTCCGCCTGCGCCGCCTTCGTGAACAGGCTCACCGCAGCTGCCACCAGCAGACTTACGAGGAAGGCCAACATCGCTGTCCCCAACCCCAGCGCCAAGTCGCTCGCGGGATGGTGCAGCACCGCAATCCAGCCGCCCTGGATGCCTGGCCGCTCGTCTCGCGGCAGCGAGAGCCCTTGATGCAGAACCGCTGCGGCCGCGCCCGCGATCAATCCCGCGAAGGCGCCGTGCCCGGTGGCACGCCTCCAGAAAGCTCCCAGCAACAGGACTGCGAAGAGCGGAGCGTTCACGACTGCGAAGACCAGGAGGATCGCGTCGAGCAGGCTATTGAAGCACATAGCCGCGTATGCGGCGCCGAATGCCAGCAGTACACCGCCCACTGTCGCCCACCGGGCCATAGCGAGCATGTACTTGTCGGCAGCGTTTTTCGCGAGGAAGGCTTGAAAAATGTCGCATGTGAAGACCGTGCTGAACGACGTGACGCTGGCGGCTACTCCACCCATCAGGCAGGCGAGCAGAACCGTCAGCCCCAGCCCGAGGAGGCCCGCGGGAAGAAACTGCAGGAGCATGTTTGGCGTGGCCATCGCGTAGTCCAGTACAGCGTGTCCACCGGAGCCCATGACCGGTTTTCCATCCGTATCGGCCTTCGCGGGAACGAGTCCACTCCCCGCTTCCACCGCCGGCGGGACGACGGTGATCTCGTGATAAATCACACCATTGTCATTGTGGATCACGATTGAAGTGTGGGGAGTGGGCAGACCGACCGCGATCAGCCCGGGAAGGATCAGGACAATAACGACAAAAACGCGCAACGCCGCCGCGATGATTGGCGCTCTGCGCGCGGCCTCCACATTTTTCGCAGCCATGGCCGCCTGCAACAACCTGAAGTCTGTGCACCACGTAGCGCCGCCCAGCACAAAGCCTGCGCCAACTGCGAGAACGACAACGCCGGCGCCCATTGGGTGTGTGCCGGGGTGAAGCGAGTTCGCCGGAACCGTGGCCTTCAATCCGCTCCAGCCGCCGATCCGCTTCAGCCCGAGCAGAACCATTGGCAGCAGTCCGGCAATGATGAGGCAAAACTGCAGCGCCTGGTTGTACATCGCAGCGCCGAGGCCGCCGAGCAGAACATAGACCAGCACCAGAGCCGCCGGCAGCGCCATTGCAAGCAGCAGAGTTCCGGTAGGCGGCAGGTTCAGGGTGTTGGCAACCTGATCGAAGACGTGCAACGCCACGAAGACGCGCCCCATGGCATAGAGAGCAATTCCGGCGCCGAATGCGGACATCGCGGCGAACATCACGGCATTCAGCGCCCGTGTCTTCCGGTCGAAGCGCAGGCCGAGATACTCCGGAATCGACCGCGCGGCGACCGCGCCCGGCTTTTGTGCGGATGAATCTGCGAGTGAATTCGAACCGTAGAAGACGGGCATCAGATAGAGGCCAGCGAAGAGCATGGCCGGAATCGAGCCGAGCGCGAAAAATGCCACGCTGACCATACCGTACCGGGCCCCGGCCGCGCCCATGCCGAGCAACTCCTGCGAGCCCAGGCTGGCGCCCAACATCGCCAAGCCGCACAACCAGCCCGGCATCACGCGACCGGCCTGCATGAACTGCCGGCTGCTCGTCATCGCCGGTTTCAACGAGAATCCTGCGGTGAGCATGAAAAAGCCGTAGATCAGCAGGATCAGCGAGTCCGGTGCAGCAAGACTGGGGGCAGCAAGATTCTGCACAATCGGCTCCTTTTATCCTGATGGTACAGAATCCACTTGGGCCGCCGTCGCACGTCAAACGCGATTGTCTGTTCTGTTGGCCCGATCCGGCATTTGCCGCGAGCGCAAGAAAACGGCGGCAGGGGAATGATCCCTGCCGCCGTCAGTATCTCTGTCAACAGTTCTTGCGCTCTCCGTGGATCACACCGATTTCGGTCGCGCCCAAGTACTGAAGCCGATCGGTGTGCGCCAGCGTTGTACCGTGCCGCTATTGCTGCTGGCCTGTTCCCGGAGCCGGCGCAGGGGCTGCCTGCGGAGCCGCATCCGGCGGTGGAGGAGGCGCTTGCTGATGGTGGAATTGCCCGCCCGGCCCGCGGAACTGGTTGCCCGGTCCGCCCATTCCCGGCCTCTGTCCATCGTGCCCCCACTGACCACGGCCATGCTCGCCCATCCCCTGGTGATCCATCCGATTCTGGTGCATGGTCTGCAATTGCTTCCACTGGTCCGGCTTCAACTGCAACCGAATATCCAGCAGGAAACGCGCGTTCGCTTTTTCCAGATCAGCGCGCGCACTCACGACTTTGTCGATCTGCGCTTCAATCGCTGTCCGGTCCGGAGTATCAGCCTTCATCAGTGGACCCATCGCCAACTCTGCCTTGCGCAAGGTGGCTTGCAGGTCAATCAGCTTCATGCGGTGGTCCTGCAGAATACCATCCATCGCCTTGCGCTGATCGTCGCCCAGGCTCAGCTGCTTCACGACGTTCGGATTGTTCCAGAATTGCCCATTTGCGAATCCGAACGAGCGCTCCATAGGAGGCCGATGCTGCCCGAATCCAGGCCCCATGCCTGGCCCGCCGGACCCTTGTGCGCACGCCCAACCTCCCGCCATCAACACTCCCGATACCGCCAAAACCAGTCGCACAATTTTCAACGTCTTCATCGATTTCTCCCCCCTTGTGTCCCAAGGGCCCTTTCCCGCCTTCTGATGAGTTTCCTCGTGCCTTGTCTTATGAGCAATTCAATTCGTGCCGCTGCTGTCCATCATTTGCGCCAATGGCTCCATGGCCGCCGGAACCTGTCTCGATACATCGCTGTCTACCGTTGCCAGCAGATCCTCATTCTCATTCGCTTCCTTCTTTACGGCGGTTGGTTGCCGCCTGGTAACGATTTTGGCTGCCGCAGGCTGTTCGGCTGCCTTGCGCTCAAGCGCGACTTTTTGCTCTGCCGCTTTCGTCGCCGCTTTTGATGCTTCGATCCGGGCCAGCTCCTGCCGCTGATGGCGCTCGTATAACCCGCCCGCCAGACTTCCGGCTGCAAGCATGCATCCCAGAGCCCAGGTCGCTGCCAGGCGCCAATTGTGCCGCGCTATTCTCACCACCGTCCGGGGCTCGGTGTACGCCGCCTCGCTCCAAGCATTCACGCTGGCCTTGAAGTACTTGAGCGCCCCCGCCACGATCGGATCTTCGATCTCTTCCGCCAGTTTGTCTCTGTTGCTCATCGCGTTCCTCTCAACTCCGCGCGCACTCTCGCGAGCGCCCGCGATAAGTGGGCCTTCACCGTGCCCTCGCTCAATCCTGTGGTTTTTGCAATCTCGCTCAACTCCCGGTCCTCGACGTAACGCAACAGGAACACCGTTCGTTGCCGCGCGCTCAGTCCATCCACAGCCTTCCAAACCTGCGCAACCTGTTCCCGAGCCGCAATCTGTTGTTCCGCGCTACGCTCGCCGTTTGGCAGCCAGTCGCTGGCCTCGTCCACGCCAATCGCGTTCGCCTGCGTATGCCGCCAGAATTGCAGGCGCCGGTTGCGCCAATGGTCCTTCTGCAAATTGATGGCGATCCGCATTAGCCAGGTCATCGCGCTTGAATCGCCGCGAAAGCTGTTCCAGTTCCGATGCGCCTTCAGGAAACACTCCTGGGTCAGCGTCTCGGCAAGGTCCACGTCCCTGAGCGATGCCAGCAGAAAGCGGAAGATTTGCGGCCGGTGGCTTTCGACGATGCTCGCAAAATCCCGCGCGGCAATCTCCTCCGCAGCTTGGGCGGTCATCGGCTTTACGGCTGTTCCGGCTGCCATCACTTTTGTAGACGTCCGCATCGGGGCCAAGTTTACAACCCTTCGGTCGATTCTTGCGCCCAAGTGCCGCAAAGCACCGCCGGGGAAGGAACGCAAGCGGCCCGCAAATCCAGTGCTCTCATCATTAAGTCATTGCTTCCATTGCACCGCAATGTCTCGGCCTCTGCAATCGACTCCGAGCAATGGCGCGCCTAGATTCCACGACGATATAATCTGTTGCGGCGATGGAAGCTTTGCGCTTTCGGACGCCTCTGCGGCGGTGAGCATCAGCAGTTGGCACACCAAAGTATCTCAGCCGTTAGTTGCTTTCGGCGTTTTCAAAAGAACTAACAGATAGATCGCCGCAGAAGCTTCCGGCGTCCGAGCCGGCAGCAGCGGATGAGAACCGCCGGGCTCAAAGCTCACGATATGGAGACTCAAATGATTTCCCGCCGAAAATTTGTAAACGGACTGGCTGCCGGTGCGGCGGCCTCGGCCTTTGCGTCTACGGCAAAGAGCTATGCGCAGATTCTCGGCGCCAACGATCGACTGAACTTTGCCATCAACGGCCTCAACGGCCGCGGCCACGCGCATCTGTCATCGATGCGGGCCAACAGCAGCGCCGCTCGCGTCGCCTACATTTGCGACGTGGACTCGGGCATTCTTGCCAAATTTGCGGCTGAAGCGGAGCAGAAGCTCGGTTACGCTCCCAAGGCGGAGACCGATTTCCGCCACGCGCTGGAATCGAAGGACGTGGACGCCATTACGGTTGCCACTCCCGATCACTGGCACACGCCGATGGCAGTGCTCGGACTGAAGGCCGGAAAACATGTTTACGTCGAGAAGCCCTCCAGCCAAAATCCACGCGAGGGCGAGCTGCTTGTGGCAGCGCAGAAGAAGTATGGAAAGCTCGTCCAGGTCGGGGATCAGCAGCGATCCTCCGACTACACCATCCGCATGATCCAGCAGATTCACGATGGCCTGATCGGCGAGGCGTACATGGCCAAATCGTGGTACGCGAACACACGCGGCTCCATGGGAATTGGCAAGCTCGCACCGGTGCCTGCGTCGCTTAACTGGGATCTGTGGCAGGGCCCAGCGCCGCGAAGTGAGTACAAGGACAACATTCAACCTTACAATTGGCACTGGCTGCGTCGCTATGGCACAGGCGAGACTCTCAACAATGGAACTCACGAGGTTGACGTCTGCCGCTGGGCTCTACAGGCCGAAATCCCTCACGCCGTGACCGCAAGCGGCGGCCGCTACCAGTTCAAAGACGATTGGCAGTTTCCCGACACGACCGTCACCAACTTTGAATACCCGGACAAGCTCATCTCGTGGGAGGGCCACTCCTGCCAGGGCATGCGTCTCTACGATCGCGACCGGGGTTCGCTCATCATGGGCACCAAGGGCTCGGTCGTCATCGATCGCGACGGCTACGACGTTTTTGATTGGAAAGGGAAGCAGATCGACAAGTATCGCGTCGGGCACGTAACTTCCACCGGCGACCTGATCGGAGCCGACTCCATGACCGACGCTCACTTCGCCAACTTCATCGCGGCCATTCGCGGCCAGGGGAAACTCAATTCGCCTGCTTCGGTGGCGAATGTCGCCGTCACCATGCTTTTGCTGTCGAACATTGCCTGGTTCGTCGATCGCCTGCTGCGCCTCGACACCGAAACCGCGCACATCATTGGCGATCCCGAGGCGATGAAGTACTGGGCCCGCACCTACGAACCGGGCTGGGAAGTGACTGTCTAAGGAGGCACTGAAATGACGGCCGGAACCGAACTCTCGCCTGCCGCGAAAGCCGGAACCATCACCCTTGGCGGCGATCTGACCGTGAACCGTATGGGTTACGGCGCGATGCGCATCACGGGCCAGGGCATCTGGGGACCGCCCAACGACGTCGACGCCGCACTCGCCACGCTGCGCCGCGCAATTGCGCTGGGCGTCAACTTTATCGACACGGCGGATTCTTACGGCCCCGATGTCTCTGAGGAGCTGATCGCGAAGGCGCTCTGGCCGTATCCGGCAGGCCTTGTCATCGCCACCAAAGCTGGATGGACACGCCACGGCCCCGGCGTTTGGCAGCACGACGCCAGTCCCGCGCACATTCAGCAGGCTATTGAAGGCAGCCTCAAGCGCCTGCGTCTCGAGCGCATCGACGTTTACCAGCTTCACGTGCCCGATCCCGCCGTCTCCTTTGACGCCTCGATGGAAGCGCTTGCACGGCTCAAAGAGCAGGGCAAGATCCTCCGTGTCGGTCTCTCCAACGTCACGCTCGAGCACATCCATCGTGCGCAGAAGATCGTGCCGATTGTCAGCGTGCAGAATCGCTACAGTTTTTCCGATCGCGAGTGGGATTTCGTGGTCGATTACTGCGAAGCAAACGGCATTGCGTTCCTGCCCTGGGGGCCGATGGCGCAAGGGCGCAAGGCAAGCGAAGCGGTGGAAGTGATCGCCGCCGCGCGCCAGGTGTCGACGGCGGTGGTCTCGCTGGCGTGGCTATTGCGGCGCTCGCCGGTTGTGTTGCCCATTCCGGGCACCAGCTCGGTGAAGCACCTTGAAGAGAACGTCAGCGCGGCTGCTTTCCGGCTTACCGACGCTGAATTCGCCGAGCTTAGGGCAGTCGTTCCAAAGCCCTACTGGTTGCGCGGCTGAGATCCTGGTGCGCCTCGTGCTGCCTCTGGCCCGTTCGCTTCACGATTCTTGCGATGCCGACGGTTGTGCTCTGCGCCACGCATCAGCAACACGAGCGGGATGTTGGCCAGGAAGAAGATCCCCATCAGATAAAACGCATCGGAATAGCTCAGCAACGCCGCCTGCTGCTGGAGCCGCTGATAAATGAGGCTGCCGGCTTTGTGTGCCGCCGTCACCGGGTCTGCACCCTGATGAGCGAGAAAAGGCGTCAACTGCGCAAAGGCCTGCTGGCTCATCGGACTCGAAGCCGAGAGGTGGTCGCCGAGCGTCTGCTGGTGAAACTGCTCGCGACGCGCCACCAGCGTGGTCACAAACGAGATGCCTACACTCGAGCCGATGTTGCGCATGGTGTTGTAGAGGCTCGTGCCATAGCTCGTCTCCGCCTTCGGAATCGGGCTCATGGTCAGCGTGGTCAGCGGCACAAAGAGAAACCCCAGGGCAAAGCCCTGCACAATCTGAATCGAGAAGATATCCCACGTGCCGGAGTCGAGCGTCATTCGCGCATAGCCGAAGAAGCAAAGACTGGCGAGGGCAAATGCGAAGTTCAGCATCCAGCGCGCGTCCCACCCTTTGCCCAGCAGGTAGCCCACCAAGGGCATGCAGAGCGCGGTTCCGATTCCGCGCGGACTGTTCCAGATTCCGGCCGTGGTCGCCGTCCAGCCCAGCAGGGTTTGCATAAACAGCGGCAGCAGCACCAGACTGCCGTACAGAATGAATCCCATCATGGTGGCCAATGCGACACCCGAGGCAAAGGTGCGCGAGCGCAGCAGTCCGAAGTGAACAATGGGATCCTTCGCCCGCAGTTCGCGGAACGCAAAAGCGGCAAGCGAAACCAGGGCAATCACACTCAGGGTACGAATCAGGTTCGATCCGAACCAATCCTTCTCCTGACCTTTGTCGAGCATGATCTGCAGCGCGCCCATGCCCACCGCCAGCATGCCTATGCCCCAGGCATCTACGCCCAGCGACCGGCGCCTCAGGTAGTGTGGGTCGACCACGTACTGCGAGATCAAGAGCAGGCTGAGAATGCCCACCGGCAGGTTGATGAAGAAAACCCAGCGCCACGTCCACGTGTCGGTGATCCAGCCGCCCAGTGTAGGACCCAGGATCGGCGCAGCAATGATCCCCAAGCTCCAAAAGGCCATCGCCTTGCCCTGCTCCCTGCCTGGGAACTCCTCAAGGAGCACAGCCTGCGAGAGCGGCTGCAGCCCACCGCCGGTTAAGCCCTGCAAAACGCGAAAGACAATCAGCATGGGCAGATTCGGTGCGAGCCCGCACAGCAGGCTCGAAAGCGTAAAGCCGGTCACGGCAAGCAGCAGCAGCCTCTTGCGGCCCAACACGCCTGCCAGCCACCCAGTGATGGGTAGAATGATGGCGTTGGCCACCAGGTAGGAGGTCAGCACCCACGTCGCCTCGTCCACACTCGAGGAGAGCGAGCCGGCGATGTGCGGCAGGCTCACGTTCACCACCGACGTGTCGAGCAGTTGCATCACGGCGCACGACATCACGGCGATGGCCGTCATCCAGCGGTGCGGGGAAATCGCCTGGCCGTCGAACGAGGAACGAATCGGAGTGGCTCGAGGCTTGTCTGCTGCCGCAAGGGAGACTGCGTTCGGCGTAGCGTTCTCCGGGCGGGGAATGGTGAGGTTAGTCACGGTTGGCAACCCTGTGCCGCGCAGAGAACAGATAGCCCCGAGCCGCGATCGAGGAAACGAATCCGTCAGACGGATCAACGGCGGCAATGCTTTGTGCGCGCACAGCCAAACCTCTGCGCTCTCGCTTCGTCTGTACGGCGAGAGGAGCCCGAATCAGCCGAATTAAAACTGGTTGAAGATTAGCCCCAGTTTACTCGAGCGCCGATTTGCGCGCTACCGGCCGCGCCGTCGCGAAGGCACTGACCGCACGCCGCTGCCCCGCCCTGATCGCTGATTCTTCGTCCCTTACCCTCTTGAAGGATTTAATCTAATCTCAGACACGTCATGCTCCTCGAATCTCTCCGCGAACAAGTCCTCCGCGCCAATCAGGAGATCGCTCGTCGCGGCCTCGCGCCGCATACATTCGGGAACGCCAGCGGTATCGACCGCAGCGGCGGCAAGCCGCTAGTGGTCATTAAGCCAAGCGGTGTCGATTACGCCGCCCTGACCCCGGCCGACCTCGTCATTGCCGATCTCGATGGCAACATCGTCGAGGGCGCGCTGCGTCCGTCGAGCGATCTCGATACGCACACGCTGCTCTACCGCGAATTTCCTCAAATCGGTGGCATCGTCCACACGCACTCCGAGTTCGCGACGGCCTGGGCCCAGGCCTGCCGTCCAATCCCATGCTTAGGCACCACGCACGCCGACTACTTTCACGGTCCGGTTCCTGTCACTGAGCCGCTCACCGCCGAAGAGGTTGCTTCGGGCTACGTCAGCAACACCGGCGCGGTAATCGTACGCTGCTTCCGCTCCGGTAAACTCGATCCGGTTGCCGTCCCCGGCGTGTTGGTGGCGGGCCACGCCCCGTTTGCATGGGGTAAAGACCCGGCAGAGGCTGTGGAGCACGCCGACGTCCTCGAATACATCGCGCGGCTCGCTTTCCGCAGCGCGCTCTTGGGCGCGCCGGAGGCAGGCATTCCCCGACACCTCTCGGATTATCACTACCTTCGCAAACATGGCCTGAAGGCCTCATATGGACAGCGCTGATCCAGAACCAGAACCCGTATATACCTGGCCAGCTCGCGGCCATCCGAGCGCGATTTAATGTACTTCGATCCTCAAGAGACCCCTAAACGGAACTCCTTTGTTTTCGATCAGTTGACAGATGGCTCACCGTGGGCCATTGATCTACCATTTTTCATAGATTGATTCTCTTCTGTGGAGTCGTGCTCTTGTTTTTTGCACTTCCGATGTGATCTACTTCACTTCAGGTTGACATTTATCGACGGCACAAAGTCCATATCACGATTGTTCTCAGACGATTGGCCTGAGACCTCTGGCTGAGAGCCACATCCCCCCCGCGTGGCAACCGACGTGCTGGTAAAACGATTAAAGCAGGAAAATTCCCGCTCATGGAGACAAGCCTTCTCAACCGCGTGCAAGCGACGCTGCTGGCCTTGGCCACAGCCGCGCTTTTCGTGTTGGCGGTGCTGAATCTTCTCGAGCAGCGCCAGTTTCCGCAGCCCGACGATGGTGTGTGGTGGGGCGAGGCCAACGGTGGCCTGCAAGCTGAAAAGGTTCTTCCCGATAAGCCGGGACAGCGCGCCGGCATCCAAGTGGGAGACCTGCTGACGGGAGTCAGTGAATCGCCTACCTCAGACGTTACGACCGTCACGTTGGTCGCCGGCCTGGAACGCGCGCTTTACGCCGCCGGTCCTTACGGCCAAGTCTACTACACCATCACGCGTGACGGCATTCCTCTTGAGACGCCGGTCAAGGTGATCCCCGAACCGTTGGATCGCAGTCTCGAGTTCGGCCTGCGGATCATCGGCCTCATCTATCTGATTATCGGCTTCTATGTCCTTTTCCGCCGCTGGGGCGCCCCCCGCGCGACGCACTTTTACCTCTTCTGCCTGGTTTCTTTTGCGCTCTACGCGCTGAAGTACACCTCCAAACTTGACACTCTGGACTGGATCGTCTTTTGGACGAATGTTGTGGCCGAGGCGCTGCAGCCTGCGCTCTTCCTGCACTTCGCGCTCAGCTTTCCCGAGGAGCGATTCAAGAATCTCCGCCGCCGCTGGCTGCTGCCCCTGATCTACGCGCCCGGCGTGGGAATGCTTGCCCTGTGGCTCTGGTCCATTGGCACGCGCGAGGCCACCAAGCTCCTTCTCGACCGGCTCTACCAGATCGACACGGCATACGACGCGGTCTTTTACGTTGCCGCTGCGCTCCTCTTCCTGCGCAGCTACAGCCGCGCCACCACACCGTTGCTGCGCCAGCAGTTGAAGTGGGTTACGCGCGGCACCCTGCTTGCGGTTCTTCCGTTCACGTTTTTTTATGCCGTCCCTTATCTGCTCCACCTGAATCCGCCGCAACTGCTGACCAATCTGGCCGGCCTATCGCTCATCTTCCTGCCCCTCACCTTCGCCTGGGCCATCGTCCGCTACCGGTTGATGGACACCGACCTGATCTTCAAGCGCGGGGTGGCCTACACGCTGTCGGTAGCGCTCATTGGCGGCGGCTACTTCGGCGTCATCGCGTTGATTACCGTCGTGGTTCACAATGCCATGCCGGAGGCAATGAGTGCGTGGGGCTTAGCCGCGGCGATTCTGATCACGGCGGCCGTCTTCGATCCCCTCAAGCGGCGCATTCAGGGCTGGGTCGACCGCGCCTTCGACCGTCATCGCTACGATTACCGGAAGGCTCTGGTCGAATTCGGCCGCGGTCTCGGCTCTCAGACCGATCTCCAGGCGCTACTCAACTCCGTCGTCGAGCAGTTGCCGCGCACGCTCCTGGTGGCGCGCGTTGCCATCTTCCTGGCGCAGGATTCCGGCCATCTGCGTCTCGCCGCCTCGCACGGCTTACCCGATGAGGTAAGCGCCGGGCAAAGCAACCTGGCCCTCGACTTTCTCAGCTTCGACCGCTCCAAGGACCACTCCCACATCTTTCTCGAAAACGCTCAAGCTGTTTTGCATTTGCCGCCGGACCAGCAGCGCACCGCTGCTCTGCTTGACCTCAACTACTATCTGCCTTGCCGGGTTGCTCCGGTGCAGTTGGAGAATGGCGAGGCCGCCAGCCGTACCATCGCCGTGATTGGCCTTGGCCGCACGCTGGGCGGCGACTTTTTGTCGAGCGAGGACGTGGAACTTCTGGAATCCCTGGCCAGCTACATCGGCATCGCCTTGCAAAACGCCAGCCTCTACGCGCGTCTGGAAGAAAAGATCGTTGAGTTCGAGCGCCTGAAGGAATTCAACGAGAACATCGTCGAGTCCATTAACGTGGGCATCTTCGCCATCGACCTCAACGACCGCATCGAAAGCTGGAATGCACAGATGGAGGCGATGTACGCTATGAGCCGCAGCGAAGCGCTCGGCCAGGAACTAAGTTCCGTCTTCCCGTTGGAGTTCATCGAAGCGCTGGAAGGCTTCGGCAGCGATCCGGGAGTGCACCACCTCTACAAGTTCCGACTGACGACGCGCGCCGGCGAGTTGCGCACGGCAAACATCGCCATTGCGCCGTTGCTCTCGCGCGATTTTGTTCCCGTGGGGCGCATCGTCCTGGTCGACGACATCACCGAGCGCGTCGCGCTTGAAACCCAGCTTGCCCAGGCCGACAAGCTCAGCTCCATCGGCCTGCTTGCCGCAGGCGTCGCACACGAGATCAACACGCCGCTCGCGGTCATCTCCTCCTACGCGCAGATGCTGGCCAAGCAGTTGCGCGGCGACGCGCGTCTCAGCCCCGTGCTCGACAAGATCACGCAGCAGAGCTTCCGCGCCGCCGAAATCGCCAACGGCCTGCTCAACTTCTCGCGCACTTCCACCACCGAGTTTCGATCCACGGATCTGAACCAGGTAGTCCGCGACACGCTGTCGCTGCTCGAGCACCAGTTCAAGACAGCGCAGATTCTTGTCGATCTCGAGCTCGCCGACGAGCTGCCGCCGATCCACGGCAACCCCGGCAAACTGCAGCAGGTATTCCTCAACCTTTTGTTGAACGCCAAGGACGCCATGCCGGGAGGCGGGCGCCTGCGCGTTACCACTCTGGTCAACAGCCACGTTGAAGCCGTCATCTCCGACTCCGGCTCCGGCATCGCACCTGAACACCTCAAGCGCATTTACGATCCTTTCTTCACCACCAAGAACATGCCTGGTGACCGCCGGGGCACCGGCCTCGGCCTATCGGTTTCGTACGGCATCATTCAGGAACACGCCGGCAAAATCCATGTCGAAAGCGCAATCGGCGCCGGCACGACATTTCACCTTGAGTTTCCGCTGTTAAGGAATTCTGTTCATGCCTGAGCCTACTGCTGAGGACACAATACCCGTGAACGCGCCTGTCTCCGCGCCTGCGTCTGACGGCAGTTCACCGGCCGCTTCGATTCTTGTTGTTGACGACGAGGCCGGCATCCAGGAATCGCTCGAGGTGTTGCTGTCGCTCGAGAACTACGCCGTCAAGACCGCGGCCAACGGCGAGGACGGCCTGCGCATGCTCGATCAGTCGAACTTCGACCTCGTCCTGCTCGACCTCGCGTTGCCCGGCCAGAGCGGCATCGAGCTTCTGCCGCAATTCAAGGAGCGCCAGCCCGATCTTCCCGTCATCATGATCACCGCGTATGGCACCGTCGATAACGTCGTCGAGGCCATTCGCGCCGGCGCGGAAAATTTCATCCAGAAGCCATGGGACAACGAGAAGCTTCTGGCCGACATCCGCTCCGCGGTTGCACGTCACCGCGCCGAGGAAGAGAATCTTCAGCTCAAGCGTACCCTCAAGCAGCGCTACAACTTTGCCAACATTGTGGGCAAAAGCGAGTCAATGCTCCGTGTCTTCGATCTTGTCGCGCAGGTCGCTCCGAGCCGTTCCACGGTCCTGATCCAGGGCGAGAGCGGAACGGGCAAGGAGATCATCGCCAAGGCCATCCACGCCAACTCACCGCGCCGCGACAAGCCATTCGTCCCAATCAATACTGGCGCCATGCCGTCTGAGCTGCTTGAGTCCACGCTATTCGGGCACGTCAAGGGCGCGTTCACTTCGGCTGTTGCCTCAAAGAAAGGCCTCTTCGAAGTCGCTAACGGCGGCACGCTCTTCCTCGACGAGATCGCCACCATGGGCCTCGACACGCAGTCAAAAATTCTACGCGTGCTGCAGGACAAGCGCTTCATGCACCTCGGAGGCATTCAGGAGCTTCAGGTGGACGTGCGCATCCTCGCCGCCACCAACGTCGATCTCCGCCAGGCGGTGCGCGATGGCCGCTTCCGCGAGGATCTGTTCTACCGCCTGAACGTCATCACGGTTGACCTGCCGCCGCTGCGTTCCCGCCGCGAGGATATTCCGCTGCTGGCCCAACACTTTCTCGATTTTTACGCTACCGAGAACAACTTCGCTCCGCGCAAACTCTCCACCGACGCCATGCGCGCCCTCATCGATTACGACTGGCCGGGCAATGTCCGCGAACTTGAGAACGCCATCGAACGCGGCGTGGTACTCTCCTCCGGTCCGCTGATCGGCGCCGAGCTTCTTCCCGGACAGATCACAGGCCGCAGCTTTCAGGACGCGCTGCTCGAGCACAATCCGAACTCTTCGCTCTTCGATATCCTTGAAGTCATCGAGCGCCGCATCATCATTGAGAAGCTCGAGCGCTGCAACTGGAACCAGACTGAGGCCGCTGAGCAGTTCCGCATTCCGCTGTCGACCCTGAATCAGAAGATCAAGCGCCTGAACATTGAAATCCGCAAGCGGGGCAGGGAATAGAAGACGGGGAGTAGCCAATAGGGAATAGGGAGTAGATAACCTTGGTTAGCTAACAGTCGCCGATCTGCTGACAACTGACGACCGATCACCAAAAGCTGAGTCTCCAACCACTGCGAACCACGAACTGTGAGCTGTTTATGCCGTACTTCCTCTTCAAATCCGAACCCGCCGTCTACTCTTTCGACGATCTGCTGCGCGACGGCGAGACCGCGTGGGACGGCGTCACGAATCCTACCGCCGTTAAGAATCTGCGCGAGATGAAG
>JBEKWT010000002.1:0-29949 GCA_049512795.1 Occallatibacter sp. | reverse complement strand
AACGCTGAACACAACCAATCTGATGGCTTGTTCGACAATCTACAATCAACTTCGGGATGAACTGGAACGAACTCATCGCGGAAATCTCCGCCATCGGCTCAGCCGGCAGATCCGCCGCGCTCATCACCGGCGCTGAATACGACTCGCGCCGCGTGCATCCCGGCGCCGTCTTTGTGGCCATGAAAGGCGGCTCGACCGATGGCAATCGTTTTGTCGAGAAGGCCATCGCCGCAGGAGCGCTTGGCGTCGTTACTGACTCCGCGCAGACCTTCGATCATCTGACTGTCTATCAGCCTGGCCTGCCGGTGCTTCTCGTCGAACACGGACGCCGCGCGCTTGCCCAGGCTTCCGCCACATTCTTCGGCCATCCAGAGCGCTCACTAGCCGCCACCGGAATCACGGGCACCAACGGCAAGACCACCACCGCATTCCTCACCGAATCGCTTCTCAACTCCGCTGCGCGCTCGTGCGTTCTAATCGGCACAATTGAATATCACGTCGCGGGCGAGACGCGGCCCTCGATTCACACGACGCCCGAGTCGCGAGACCTCTTCGAGTTGATGGCTGAAGGCGTTGCACACGGCGCGGAAGAGCTCGTCACCGAGGTTTCGAGCCACGCGCTCGACCAGGGCCGGATGATTGGAATTCCATTCGACGTGGCCGTCTTCACCAATTTCACGCGCGACCATCTCGATTATCACCGGACAATGGAGAAGTACTTTGCCGCCAAGCGCCTGCTCTTCGATGGGACGGTTTATCCGCCTCCACGCATCGCCGTGATCAATGCGCACGATGCGCGCGCGGAAGAGATGGCAGCGGCGGCGCGAGCCGCGGGCGCGGAGATTCGCACATTTGGCATCGGTATGGGTGGATGGCGTGCCGCCAGCTCAGTTCTCACGCCTTCGGGTGCGACGATTCAACTCGAAACCCCGGCCGGATCAGTCTGCGTCAGTTCGCGACTTGCAGGCGAGGTGAACATCCTCAACCTGCTTGCGGCTTTCACCGCCGCCCACGCGCGCGGCGTTTCCTTTTCCCAACTTGCCGCCGCCATTCCAACGCTCAAGCCTGTCCCCGGCCGCTTTCAACCCGTCGTCGCCGGCCAGCCCTTCACCGTGATCGTGGACTACGCCCACACTGACGATGCGCTGCGCAATCTAACGGCGCTCGCCCGTCAGATGACCGCAGCTTCCGGCGCGCGCGTGATCACAATGTTCGGCTGTGGCGGCGATCGCGATCGCACTAAGCGGCCGAAGATGGGCCAGGCCGCGGGAGAAGGCAGCGATTTTGTCGTGGTTACGAGCGACAATCCGCGCTCGGAGGATCCGGCGTCGATTGTCACCGAGATTGAGCCGGGCCTGCAGACAACCGGCATCGCATACACGATCGAAGTTGATCGCGCCTCGGCCATTCGTCTCGCGCTCGAGACCGCCAAGCCCGGTGACGTTGTTCTTCTCGCCGGCAAGGGCCACGAGAAAGAACAGACCCTCGCCGGACGCACGATCCCCTTCGACGACGCCGAGGTGGCGCTTTCCATCCTCGCCCAATTGGGCTATCGTGAAGGGCAATGAATCTCACGCTTGCAGAAGCGGCGATGGGCGCAGGAGCGGTACTTGAGGCGCCGGCCAGCGTGCAGAATGCAGGCGCGTTGGTTGCCTCCGGCTATTCGATCGACTCGCGCACGATTGCCCCTGGTGAGCTCTTCTTTGCTGTTCGTGGCGAGCGTTTCGATGGGCACGACTTTGTGGCCGCGTCCTTCGAACGCGGCGCTGTGGCCGCTGTCGTTTCGCGCGCGCGTGCCGCTTCCCTGCCCGATGCCGCATTGGCGCATCCTCTGCTCATCGCGGAGGACCCGCTTGCTGCAATGCAAATACTGGCCCACCATGTGCGCCGCCAATGGGGACGCCGAGTCGTGGCCATTACGGGCTCGGCGGGAAAAACCACCACGAAGGAAGCCGTTGCCGCGGCCCTAGACGCAAAATTTCGCGTTTTCAAATCTCAGGGCAATCTAAATAACAACTTCGGGCTGCCCCTGCAACTGCTGCGCATGATGCCGGAACATGAATTCGCCGTGGTCGAGATGGGAATGAACCATTCTGGCGAGATTGCCGCGCTGGCGCGCATCGCCGCGCCCGACTGGGGCGTCATCACCAACGTCGGCTCCGCGCACATTGAGAACTTTGCCGACGGCCAGGCAGGCATTGCGCGCGCCAAGTTCGAGCTGGTCGAGGCGCTCCCGGCGAACGGGGTCGTGTTCTTGAACTGCGACGACGCTTACGCGGCACAGTTTGGGCGCGATTTTCACGGCCGCGTCGTCTACTTCGGCAGCGGTCCATGTGCTGACCCTCAAATTCTTTCCTGCGCCGAAGACCCGGAAGGGCTGCACGTCCGCATTCGCGCCGGCGAGCGCGAGGGCGCCTTCACCCTGCATTTGCTGGGCGCGCACAACGCGTCAAATGCCGTCGCCGGCTTGGCCGTTGCGCTTGAGGCTGGCGTTGATCTGGATGCAGCAATGGCCGCAATCTCTTCACTCGCTCCCGGCGACAAGCGTGGCCAGGTCATCGAGATCGGCGAAGCCACGATTCTGAATGACAGCTACAACTCCAACCCCGAAGCGCTCCGCTCTATGATCCGAACCCTCGCCGCGCGCCCCGCCAAAGGACGCCGCATTCTCGTGGCCGGCGAGATGCTCGAACTGGGCGACCAAGGCCCCGCGCTTCACATCGCTTGTGGTCGCGCCGCCGCGGAGGCCGGCCTCGATCTCGTCGTCGCTGTCGAGGGCAACGCGGAACACCTGGCCACCGCAGCATGCGCGGGCGGCGTTCCCGCGGTCTTTCTTCGCGACGCCGATGCCGCCGGCCAATGGCTGGTAGAAAACTTGCGGCCCGGCGATGTCGTGCTCGTTAAAGGCTCTCGTGGCGTCCATCTGGAGCGTGCTATCGAAACTTTGAGCCGTCATGTCGCATCTCAGGAAGCACCTTGAGTATTACAAAGTATCTTCTTCGAGCAACGCTGTTCACTTTCGTCGGTTGCGCCGTTTCCCTTGCGGCGCAGAACCGCGTCGAGTGGACCACCCCATTTCCGCCCTTTCGCATCGCCGGCAATCTTTATTACGTCGGCAGCCAGGACCTCGCCTCTTACCTCATCGCCACGCCGCGCGGACTCATTCTCATCAACTCAAGCTTTGAAGCCTCGGTGCCGTTGATCAGGAAGAGCGTCGAGTCACTCGGCTTTCGCTTCAGCGACATCAAAATCCTTCTCATCAGCCATGCGCACAGCGATCACTGCGCGGGCAGCGCGCAAATCATTCACCTCACCGGCGCCAAATACTATGTCATGGATGGCGATGTATCAGTCGTCGAGTCCGGCGGCAGGACAGACTTCCAATACGGCGCCCAAGAGTCCCAGCGATATCCACCCGCGCATGTCGATCGCGTTCTCCACGACGGCGACACAGTCCAGCTGGGAGGCACTGTCCTGACTGCGCACCTTACGCCCGGTCACACGCGGGGAACCACGACCTGGACCCTCGACGAACCGGAGGGCAGTCGATTCCTGCACGTCGTCATCGTCGGCAGCCCAAATGTGAACCCGGGCTACAAGCTGGTTGGCAACAAGGCCTACCCGCAAATCGCCCAGGACTACAAGCGCGGCTTTCGAGTGCTCGACACACTGCCGTGCGACGTATTTCTTGGTGCGCACGGCTCTTATTTCGATCTCGTTGGCAAATATCCCCGCTGGAAAAACGGCGACAAGAACGCTTTCATTGACCCCGCCGGATATAAGGCCTACATCGCCGATCGCGAGCAGGCATTTGAGAAGGAACTTCAGCGGCAGTCGAAGGCTAAGCACTAAGTTAAGCGATCATCCACTTCGCCAGCGCCGATGTCGCCCTCGCCATTGTCACACCACGCAGTAAGAAGACTTTGTTGCGCGACAGCTCCCCGGAAACCAGTGCGACCGCGCCTTTCGGCAAGCCAAGAGTCTTGGCGAGAAACGCAATCAGCGCTTCGTTCGCGCGGCCCTCGACCGGCGGGGCCTGCACAGCGATCCTCAGTTGCGCCTTGGCTTCGTCGCCGTAAATCCCCGCGATTGCCGTCTTCTTTGCGCCTGGCTGTGCGCGCACGGCGAGCGTCACTCCATCCGCCGCGGCGCGCAGCATCAGTCAAGCTCCGATTCCTGGCTTGCCCCGTTCGCCGGCGGCTTGCGCGCGCCAAACAGCGCCGTGCCAATGCGAATACGTGTCGCGCCTTCCTGGATCGCCAGCGTATAGTCTCCACTCATCCCCATCGACAGCGTGTCCAGATGCAACTTCGGATGTGCAGCGGCCCACCGGTCCCGCCAGACGCGCAAACTGCGAAAGCACGCCCGCGTCACATCCTCAGCCGCGCCCCACGGGGCGATCGTCATCAGGCCGCGCACTTCAAGGTCCATCAGGTCGGGCAGCCGCTCCAACAGCTGTGCAGCATCATCCGACTCCGGCTCGACTCCGTTCTTCGTCGCTTCGGGACTGAGTTTCACCTCGATAAGCACCGGCAGACGCTTCTTCACTTTTCCCGCCGCATCGTTTAATCGCTCCGCTAGCTTCACCGAATCCAGCGAGTCCACACCGTCGAACAGCTCTGCTGCTCGCGCCGCCTTGTTCGATTGCAAATGCCCAATGAGATGAAAGCGCAGTTGCTCTCTCACGGATCTCGTCCAAAGGTCTGCTGCATGCAATGCTTTCGAGCCAAACTCTTGAACGCGATTTTCGCCAAACAGCCCGAGCCCCAGCGCGGCGGCCTCGGCAATCGCCTCCGCCGAAAATGTCTTCGAGACCGCCATCAGCTCGACCTCGCCGCGCGCGCGTCCGGCCGCCCGGCAAGCCGCACCAATCGCCTCTTCCAGCCGTTCGAGATTCTCGCTAAGCGCCGTCACCGCTCCCTCACCGGAAAAATCGTCAAGGCCACCGCGCCGTCCACAACTCTTGGCATCTTCCGGGTATCTAACAAAAGAATGTGGACCATCGTTCTTCTCACAATTTCCAACATCTTCATGACCTTTGCCTGGTACGGGCACCTCAGATTCCGCCACGAAGCGCTGTGGAAGGTCATTCTACTCAGCTGGGGAATCGCTTTCTTCGAGTATTGCTTCCAGGTTCCCGCAAACCGCATCGGCGCGGACCGTTTCAGCCCCGTTCAACTCAAAGTCATTCAGGAAGTGATCACGCTGGTGGTCTTCGGCGTCTTCGTCACCTACTATTTCGGGGAGCATCTGCGCTGGAACCACGCGGTCTCCGCGATCTTCCTGGTCGGCGCTGTCTTCTTTGCCTTTCACACCTGGTAGCGGGCGCCTATCGGCTCGTTCAGTACCCGTGCTCCTCCAGGTACTTCTCCGCCTCCAGCGCCGCCATGCATCCGGAGCCGGCCGCTGTAATCGCTTGGCGGTAGCGCCGGTCCTGCACATCTCCGCATGCATAAACACCGGGCACAATCGCGCCATTGCGTGTTGTGAACACGTTGTTCGTCGTCTTGACGTATCCCTCCTCGTCCAGATCGATCTGCCCGGCAAACATCTTTGTGTTCGGCTCGTGTCCGATACCCAGAAACATCCCGCTCACTTTGAGTTCTTCGTATTCGCCGTTCTTCACGTCGCGCAGTCGCAAGCCCTTCACTTCTCCCTCTTCCACGCCCAGCACATCCTCCACGACTGTGTTCGTCCGCAGCTCGATCTTGGGATGTGCGATCGCTCGCTCGAGCATGATCTTCGAGGCGCGGAAGGCGTCACGCCGGTGCAGCAGCGTGACCTTCGAGGCAAATCGGGTGAGAAAAATCGCCTCCTCCATCGCTGAGTCGCCACCACCGACGACCGCAATGTCCTTGTCGCGGAAAAAGAACCCATCGCACGTTGCGCAACTCGACACCCCATGGCCGATAAGCGCCTGCTCACTGGGCAGCCCCAGCCAGCGCGCGCTCGCGCCCGAGGCCACAATCAGTGTGCGCGCGTGAATCTCGCCACCCGGCCCGCTCTTCGACGTGCGCAGCTTGATGGGATGCGCGCCCACTTCCACTGACTCCAGATGTGCATGCTGGTACTCCGCGCCAAACCGCGCCGCCTGCTTCTTCATATTGGCAATCAGCTCCGGCCCCTGAATCCCATCCGGCCAGCCGGGAAAGTTCTCGACCAGCGTAGTAATCGAGAGCTGGCCGCCAGGCTCGTGGCCCTCCAGAACCAGCGGTTTGAGCCCGGCGCGCGCGGTATAGAGCGCTGCCGTCAATCCGGCGCAGCCGGAGCCAAGAATCACGGTGTCGCGTATCTCTGCCATGGGTTTACCCGAGTCGATTGTAGACGGAAGGACCAGCACCCTGAACCTCTTTGCGCCGGCCTTTCACTCCAAATAGGATGGCATGGACGACCGCCTGGACTCAGGCAAACGAATCTCGGCGGCGCAGGAATCGACGCTCTAGAGGAGAGATTTCTTCTGCTCGCTGCGTATGAATCAGCGATCTTTAATCGTTCGCGCCGGCCTTCCCCCTTCCAGCCCGAATCCGTGGCGACTCTGAACCGCAAACCGCTCAAAAACCTCTCATACTCCGAAGGTTGCTCGGAACGCTTTCATCTTCGACGCAGCTCGGCAACAGAAGCCTTTAAGGATCGTCATTTGCCACTGGAGTTGCACATGCCCCCATCCACTCCGCTTGGGGGATCTCTTGCCCATCGATACCTCTGCGTTCGCGCACGCCGCCTTCTCTCGCGCCGCGTGGCCTTTCCGCCGGTCGATCTCGATCGGCGTCTCACTGCTCCTCGTTCCCGCATGTGCAATGGCCGGCGGACCGAAGTACATCGCCGGAACCAGCTTCTTCAATCCCGCCGTTATGGGCCAGCCCGTCCACTGGGCCGGCGGCCAAATTAACTACTACGTGGATCAGGGCCCGCTCTCGAGTTTCGTTTCAAATCAGCAGGCCACCGCAATGGTCGACGCCGCAGCCGCCCTGTGGAGCGCCGTTCCCACTGCCGGCGTCACCCTCACGGACAGTGGCCCGCTCAACGAAGATGTGAGCGGCGCGAATATTGCAGTGAACTCGGCTGGCACGATCACCGCACCCGCCGACGTGACACCCGCAGCCACCAACTATCCTCTCGCCGTGATCTACGATTCCGACGGCTCGGTGATCGACGCGATCTTCGGCGCCACCACGAGCCAGCCTGACGCATGCCAGAACAACGGCGTCTACGTCTGGATGGACAACCTGAACCCCGACGCTACGATCGCGCATGCGGTCATCATCCTGAACGGCCTCTGTGCCACCAACTCCGGCATGTTGGAGATGATGAGCTTTGAGCTGGAGCGCGCCATCGGCCGCGTCCTTGGCCTCGAT
Source organism: Occallatibacter sp. (assembly GCA_049512795.1). Lineage (GTDB taxonomy): Bacteria > Acidobacteriota > Terriglobia > Terriglobales > Acidobacteriaceae > Telmatobacter. Next base: position 22,594 of record JBEKWT010000002.1, on the reverse strand, counting down.
TTTTCGCAAGTCAATCCCGGCGCAATCACGAACGGCGAGGCTGGCGGGACGCAGGGCTGGCCTATCATGGAACCGCTGAGCGGCGCATGCGGTGCAAGCGGAGGAGACTGTATCCCCGACCCCACAGTTCTGCGCTACGATGACATCGCCGCACTCAACCGCATCTACCCCATCACCGCCGCCAATCTGGCAAGCTTCCCCGGCAAGCAGATCAGCGCGTCCAACACCATCTCTATCCAGGGCCAGGTCACTTTCCGCACCGGCTACGGGATGCAGGGCGTCAACGTGGTCGCGCGCCCGCTTGACAGCAACGGCAATCCCCTCTTTCAGTACACCGTCACTGCAGTGACCGGCGCGAGCTTCAGCGGCAATCACGGCAACCCCGTAACCGGATTCTCCGATGCGAGTGGCAACCCGCTCACGATGTGGGGCTCGAATGATTCCTCGCTGCAGGGTTCCTTCGACCTCAGCGGCATTCCACTTCCGCCCGGTGTAACCACTGCCAGCTACCAGGTCACCTTTGAAGCAATCGATCCACTCTACATTCTCGAAGACTCGGTCGGGCCTTACACCGAGGGCCAGGTTTCGCCATCCGGCGCGCTGAACTCCATCACCCTTTCCAGCCTGTCGCCTGGAAGCACGCAGACGCTCACCGTAACTGCTGCGGCCTCTCCCGTCGCCGGTTTCAACGACGCCATCGGCTCCGAGTCCGCGCCGCGCCCCATGCCCACAGGCGGAATGTGGTGCGGGCGTTTGAGCCAAATCGGCCAGACGGACTGGTTCACCTTCCCAGTGCGCGGCAATCGCATTTTTACCGTAGTGACTGAGGCTCTCGACGAGTCCGGCGCGCCCTCGAACTCCAAGGCCATGCCGACGATCGGCGTCTGGGACGCTTTCGACGACGACGCCGCAACACCCGTTGGCGCTGCTCCCGGCCTCAACGGACTCGCCCCCGGCGAAACCTGGCTGCGCGTGGCAACCAGTGCTGACGACATCGTCCGCATCGGCATCGTCGACCTGCGCGGCGACGGTCGTCCCGACTACGCCTACGATGGCTGGCTGCTTTACGCCGACACGGTTTCGCCCGCGCATTTGCCCGCCTCCGGCGGTCCCATCACCATCAACGGCGCTGGCTTTCGCCTCGCGGACACGGTTCTGATCGGTGGCCAGCCGGCGCTCATCACCAGTATCTCGCCGAACCAGATCACCGCCATTGCGCCGCCCGCGGCCTCCGGCGTCACCGGCTCGGTCGACGTTGAAGTTGACGACCTGCCTACCCTTTACGCGGTCGCCATCATTCCAGGGGGCATCAGCTACGATTCCGGCGCCGGCGACGCACTCACCCTCGTCACCGCGCCCTCCGGCACTGTGCCGATCAGCGTCCCTCTTCCCTTCACCGTCACGGCTCTCAGTCCCACGCTCGCCCCGGCCGGCGGCGTCACCGTCATCTACACCATCACCGCCGGCACGGCCACGCTCGGCTGCGGACTGCCCGTCTGTTCGGTGACGGCCACTGGCGACGGCCGCGCCACCATGAACGTGACCGCCGTAGATGGCACGTGGTCGATCGTCACCGCCTCACTCACCAACGGCTCCAGCCTGCAGGCGCAATTTGCCGGCGGACATCCGCCGACCCTGGCCTCTCTCTCACCGCATCTCGCCCTTGCCGCCGGAGCCACCTTCACCTGGACCGTTCAGGCTCTTGTCCTCTCGAATGGCGTTCCCCTCGCCGGCCAGTCGGTCGCCTGGCAAACTCCGTCCGGTGGCGGAATCATTCCACAGGGCGCCGCTGCCGCGATCACCAACTCCGCGGGCATCGCCACCGAGTCCCTCACCGTTGGCCCGCTTGCCGAGGGCCAGGTTGTCAGCATCAACGCCTGCCTGAACGGAACCGGCCAGTGTGTCGCGTTTACCGCCTATGGCGCGCGTCCGGAGTACGCTCTGCTCGAACCCATCTCCGGCGTCAGCCAGACCCTCGCCGCCTCGGGCACGCCCAGCCAGATCGCGCTGCGCCTCCTCGACATGGACGGCAACCCAATGGCCGGCGGCACGGTCTCGCTCTTTCAGGCGCTCTATGCCTGGTCGCCGCCCTGTGCACCGCACACCGTCTGCACCCAGGGGATGCTTCTGGCCACTCAGGCCGCCACGGCTACGTCAGCTATTGACGGCTCGGTCACGTTTCTCCCTGTCTCGCTGCCCGGAGTCGCCACCAACCTTCTCGGCCTTGCCGCCTCGGGCTCCACGGCCACTGTCAACATCGCCGTCGAGCAGCACCCGTAGCGACGGTCGCCGGTGATTCGCCTCGAGTCCCGCTCCCTGGCCACCGATCGACAATCTCTCGTCTGTTTCGCAACACTCCCGCCTCGCGCCCTACAATAGAAGTGGAACTCACCCTAGAGGAAAAACATGCCCCTATCTGGAGAAGCGATCCGCCTGATGAACTACATTGACGATGTCGCCGTGACCCTGCGCCGGGTGCTTGCTTTAGTCCCTACGCTCTCCGCCGACGAGCGCGCCAAGGTCGCCGAGCACCTGCTTCGCGCCCGCCCCAGCATCGACGAAGTGGCCGCGGCCCTCGCCATCAAGTGAGTCTCTCGACGACCCTCTGAAGCTTGTGCTCACCGTTGCCATCATCGGGGCTGGGCCCCTCGGCCGCCGGCTCGCGTCGGGAGCGGCCCGCGCTGGCTATCGCGTCCTGCTTGAGGACGTCATGCCCGGCAACTTGCATCATGCGCGGGAATCGATGCGCCAGGAGCTCGGTCCCCAGGCTTTGCCCGCGGTCACATTCGTTTCCTCGATCGAAGACGCTGTCCGCGAAGCCGACCTCGTCATCGACTGCGTCCCTGACGAACTCGAGTCCAAGCTTGAGATTCTTTGGCTGGTGGATCGCATGGCGCCGCCGCACACCGTTATCGCCACTCCCACCATCAACCAATCCATCGGCGATCTGGCCAGTTGCACCAACCGGCGGGAAAAATGCATCGCCATCGCGGCCGCGCCTGAAGAGTTAACCGCCGGCACGGGCGCCGATCTTGTGCTTCGCGCCGCGCCGTTCACCAGCGACGAAACCGTAGCTCTTCTTGTTGATTTCTTCCGCCGGCTCGGCTTTCGTCCGCTGGTCGAACGCACCACTACCTGAGAGCCGCATTACGGACTTCAATCCCTGGCGGCCAGGCCCCAGCCTTCACATTCTGCAGATCAGCAACTCGCGCTCGTAGATCATCTCCGGCGGCAGGTGGTCGTGTACGTCAATGAATAATTCTTCATGCCCAATCAGCTCCTTGCGCCAGGCGGCACGATTTACCTCCTGCATCTGGTCGAACTGCGCGCGTGAAATGTCCAGTCCAGCCCACTCCATGTCGTCGTAGTATGGCGTCCAGCCAATGGGCGTTTCCTTGCCCTGTGCGCGGCCGTGCACGCGGTCCACGATCCACTTCAGCACCCGCATGTTCTCGCTGAACCCCGGCCAAAGGAATTTCCCGTCTTCGCCCTTCCGGAACCAGTTCACGTTGAAGATCCGCGGAGTGGAACTGAGCGAACGCTGCATTTTGATCCAGTGGCGGAAGTAGTCGCCCATGTGATAGCCGCAGAACGGCAGCATCGCCATGGGATCGCGTCTAACCAGGCCCACTGCGCCGCTCGCCGCCGCAGTTGTCTCCGAACCCATGGTCGCGCCCACATAGACGCCCGCGCTCCAATTGAAGGCCTGATAGACGAGCGGCATCGTCGTCGACCGCCTGCCGCCAAAGACGAACGCTCCGATGGGCACTCCCGCCGGATCCTCCCACGCCGCATCGATCGACGGGCACTGCGAAGCCGGCGCGGTAAATCGGCCATTCGGATGCGCCGCCTTGGCCCCGGTCTGTTTTTGAATCTCCGGCGTCCAGCGCTCGCCGCGCCAGTCCGTACACTCAGCCGGCGGTTCGTCGGTCATCCCCTCCCACCACACGCCGCCATCCGGCGTCAGTGCCACGTTAGTGAAAATCGTGTTCCGGCCGAGCGTCATCATCGCATTGTGATTCGTCTTCTGGCTTGTGCCCGGAGCCACGCCAAAGAACCCCGCCTCCGGATTGATGGCGCGCAGTTGTCCATTCGCATCCGGCTTGATCCATGCAATGTCGTCGCCGACCGTCGTCACCTTCCAATCGCCCAGCGCCTTCGGCGGCACCATCATCGCAAAATTGGTCTTGCCACACGCCGAGGGGAACGCCGCCGCCACATACGTCTTTTCCCCCTGCGGCGACTCCACGCCCAAAATGAGCATGTGCTCGGCCATCCATCCTTCGTCACGCGCAATGTTCGAGGCGATGCGCAGCGCGAAGCATTTCTTGCCTAGTAGCGCATTCCCACCGTATCCAGACCCGTAGCTCCAGATCTCGCGCGTCTCAGGAAAGTGCACAATGTACTTCGCGTCGTTGCATGGCCAGGGCACATCCTTTTGTCCCGGATCGAGGGGCGCGCCCACCGAGTGCATGCACGGCACAACGCGCATGGTGTCGCGGTCGATCTCGGCCAGCACCGGCAGCCCGATCCGCGTCATGATGCGCATGTTCACCACCACGTAGGGCGAATCGGTTAACTCCACTCCAATGCGCGACATCGGCGAGCCCACTGGCCCCATGCTGAACGCCAGCACATACATCGTCCGTCCGCGCATGCAGCCGTTGAACAGCTCCTTGAGCTTCTTGCGCATCTCGTACGGCTCAACCCAATTGTTGGTCGGTCCGGCGTTGTCCTTTGAAAGAGAGCAGATAAACGTGCGGTCCTCAATGCGCGCTACGTCACGCTGGTCGGAGCGTGCGTAAAAACAGCCCGGCCACTTCTTCTCATTCAGCCGGATGAATGTTCCCGATGCCACCAGCTCATCGCACAGCCAGTCGTACTCCTGCTGGCTTCCGTCCACCCAATGAATAGCGGCCGGCTGCGTCAGCTCCGCCATCTTCTCCACCCAGCGGATCAGGTGCTTATTTGTCGTCAGCGGCTTGGCGATGCTTGATTTCCCCTGCTTCATTGGTCTTCCTCTGCTTCAGCCGTCGTTGGCGCAATCAAAAAGTCAATTGGATACAGCGGTTCCACAATTGTCATATGTAGGTCCGCAGCTGCCAAGTGGCTTTTTCACCAGGAAAAAGCCACCCCGCAAGACGTTGGTAAGAGCACGTGAATTGTGGAACCGCTCTAAACGATACACATTCGCTTTCAGCCTGTCCGTACGAAGATTGAAACGGACAGCTTTCAAAAAACCGGAAATTCTGCGGGCTTTTGAATCATTTATACGAGATTCTGGACCATTACAGCAAGGTGAAAATCGCTGCAGCATTCTGTCGCCCCGGGCGTCGCGGCAGGATCGCCCGGATGCAAATGCCGCATCGCGAGCGCAAGCGCAAAAGGAGATCACCTCCTTGCGGCAGCTTTTACCTCGTTGTCCGAGAGGACCCGAGACTGCGAACCGGAGCGCCGGTAGTCCCGGAATTCAAAATCATTGAGGACGGAGTGCTTCAAATAATTGGAAGGCCTCTTTTCTCGCTGGCATGCATCGGATTATGTAGGCCCGCGAAGGCAGGCCGGGGGGTTACTGAGCGGCAGTCGAGGATGGAGGCAAGAATGCGCACACGATCAAGAATGGGGGTACTTCCTGCTTGCTCTTGACTGCCCTAAGTTATTGAAGGATTGGCTCCTCAGGCAAGACTCGAACCTGATTGCATTTTGTAACCGGGCCGAGCATTGCATCGATGTGAGGGCGGGCTCGCCGCACAATTGAACCCGTGAATGTGCGATGAAACCGGGGGAAATGAGCAAAATTGACCAGACTCCTCGCCAGGAATCCGATATTAATCCGATACTTGCTGTATTGTCCCTGACCTGCCAGACTTCGTATCCCCATTCTGGAGAGCTTTATGCCCCTAACCGTTGTCCTGGCCGTCGGCTTGGATTCGTCGCTTCTGGCAGGTCAGAGCTCAGTCTGGCGATCTGCTGGGTTCATCGTCACGTCCACGGGATCGATCAGCGAAGCGATCGGCTACATCAGGAATGGTGATTTCGATCTCGTCCTCCTGGGCCATTCCATCCCAACCGATAGCCGGGAGAGATTGACGTTCCTGATCCGAGCCACCGGCTCAAGGACGCCTGTAATTTCAATTACGGACTGTTCAACCGGCTGCGACAGCTTTGCGGACGCGACAATCCGGAATGAGCCGTCCAACCTGCTGCAAACTATTGGAGAGCTAATGGCCGAACGAGCGAAATCGCCGCGCCAGGTCGAGCCATGCCGGGTATTGCAGCATGAGAGGCATCGGCACGGCGCCTTCAAATCTGCGGGCGTGTTCGAGAACGCCAAGCCGGCGGAAGCAACCGGCGAAAGCAAATTGACGGGTCGGAGGGAGATCGATGCGAGCCTTGCAACTGGTTCATCGCCAGGCCAGAACTGAATTTCAAGCCGATCGCAACGAGGTTGATTTTGCCCGAAGAATGGCTCGAGTTAGTGAAACGACAATCCTGACCGAGCTCCCGATGCCACGCCCCTTTGGAGCGATGCGGGATGATGCCCGCGGGCCTTTTGCTACAGAAGGATTCTTTCAAGATCTGTCAGTCGAAGCGCAGAGCGACTTTCAGTCGCTCGCGACAGATTTTCGCTGCTCGGGATTGACCGTTCTCATCAGCGAGGCGGACGAGCCGTCCAGCACCCTTTTCCTCTTGGAAGGGGAGGTAAATATCTCCATGAGTTCCTCCGATGGAAGGCGATTTTTGCTTGGGGTTAAGGGCGCGGGAGATATTCTGGGACTCACATCTGCGATTTCCGGCGACTCCTCTGAAGTTCGGGTGCAGGCGATGTACCCATGCAGAATCGCGTCGATGCGACGCCGGGATTTTCTCAAGTTTCTCTCGCGTCATCCGATCGCCAGTCAAAATGTGGCACGCGAGTTGTGCGTGGAACTCACGGGAGCACGCGAGAGATTGCGAATTCTCGGACTCACATCGTCCGCAATGGCGAGAGTTGCCCATCTATTGCTGGAGTGGTGCAAAATGGGCCAGCGAACACGGGAGGGTGTCCAGATCCGGTGCGCGTTGACTCACCGGGAAATCGGCGAGTGCATCGGAGCATCGCGTGAAACGGTCACCCGCGCCCTGGCTGACTTTAGAGCCCGCGACCTGGTGAGGCTGCATGGCTCAAATCTAGTCGTCACAAGTTGCAGCGCCCTTGCAGCCTACGCAGGCATAGATTCCATCCCGGACTTGCCCAAACCGGCTGCGTGATGGCTCTTGCAGATCTCGTGCCTTCTTGATCGGCCCCCCTGATTGGCGCCCCCGGGATTGGCCCCGAATTGATCGGCACCGGGCGAAACTTCGGGTGCGGTCAACCCAAGTTCATGGATAGCCTAGCGCGAAACCTCAGAAGATGCGGTATTTAGGGGCGCTTTGCTGCGCGGCCTGAAGAAACCCGGCCCCACTTTCGCGCATCCTACTGGGTACGGATACTTCTGCCACATTGGCGGACTCCAGGCGTTCGACGTGCGATATGGCTTGAGCGGTCCTTCGGCCAATCCCCGGCGGCGGTGCTTTCTGTTGAGGGTTTCGCATGCCATTGCTTCCTCCCAATGGCCGCAAGCGCGTTGTCATTGAAGACGTTCGCCCTCAGATTGATGCAGGCCGTCATCATCTCTGTCGGGTTGCCGGAGATGGAAGTGCAGTCGCGGCGGCCACAGGTGGCCGGCGATTCACGCTTCTTTCCGGGAGAGTGAAACCGTGAAGAAGATCGCAAGCACATCGGATCCACTCTGGTACAAAGACGCAATTATCTACGAGCTGCACGTTCGCGCTTTTGCAGATTCGAATAACGACGGCATCGGTGATTTACCCGGCCTGTTGTCGCACCTCGATTATCTAAAGGATCTGGGAATCACCTGCATCTGGCTCCTGCCATTCTTCCCATCGCCGTTGCGCGACGATGGATACGACATCTCCAATTACACCGACGTTCACCCGGCATATGGGACACTGAGCGACTTCAAGGCGTTCCTCGATGCTGCTCACCTCCGCGGCCTGCAAGTCATGATCGAACTGGTGGTGAATCACACGAGCGATCAGCATCCATGGTTTAAAGCGGCGCGCCAGGCTGCTCCGGGTTCGGCCGAACGAAACATGTACGTCTGGTCGGACACCGACGAAAAGTATAAGGACGCCCGCATCATCTTCACCGACACGGAAAAATCAAACTGGTCCTGGGACGACACCGCGAAAGCCTATTACTGGCATCGATTTTTCTCGCACCAGCCGGACCTCAATTACGACAGCCCGCTGGTGATGGAAGAGGTGCTGAAGGCCATGCGGTTCTGGCTGGATATGGGCGTCGACGCGCTTCGCTTGGACGCGATTCCATACCTTTGCGAGCGGGATGGAACCTCATGCGAAAACCTGCCTGAAACTCATGCGGTTGTGAAAACCTTGCGTTCGGCGATCGATGCAGGCTACGCCAATCGCCTGATTGTTGCTGAAGCCAATCAGTGGCCTGCTGACGTGCGTCCCTATTTCGGCGACGGCGACGAGTGCCATATGGCGTTCCATTTTCCGCTCATGCCGCGCATCTACATGGCGCTTCGCCAGGAAGATCGGCTCCCGATCACCGACATCATGGCGCAGACACCGCCGATTCCCGGCAACTGCCAGTGGGCGCTCTTCCTCCGCAATCATGACGAGCTGACGCTGGAGATGGTGACCGATGACGAGCGCGACTATATGTATTTCGCGTATTCGGCCGATCCGCGCATGCGCATCAATGTGGGCATCCGGCGCAGGCTGGCTCCGCTGGTCGACAACAATCGCCGCCGCATCGAGCTTTTGAATTCCCTCCTGCTCAGTTTCCCCGGCACACCGATTCTCTACTACGGCGATGAGATCGGGATGGGCGATAACATCTATCTCGGCGACCGCAATGGTGTTCGCACTCCGATGCAATGGACGTCGGATCGAAATGCGGGCTTTTCAAAATGCGATCCTGCGCGATTGTATCTGCCGGTCGTGATGGACCCCATTTATGGCTACCAGGTTGTGAACGTCGAAGCGCAGCTAAGCGATCAGTCGAGCCTTCTGCACTGGACGCGCAACATGATTGCGCTGCGAAAACTGTTTCAGGTATTTGGCCGTGGAACACTCACGTTCCTCAATCCATCGAACCGCAAGATACTTGCTTACCTTCGCGAACTCGACCAGGGCGACGGATTCCGCGAAACGGTGCTCTGTGTTGCAAATCTAAGCCGATTTGCGCAGCCGGTTACGCTCGATCTGGCCAACTATGCAGGCCGCGAACCGGTCGAGATGCTGGGGTACGTTCGCTTTCCCACCATTACACGCGAGCCCTATGTGCTCACTTTGGCTCCGTACTCGTTTATCTGGCTTGAACTGCAGGCGGCGAGTGCGGTTGAGGAGATGCCCGCGGCTTAGGATTCGGCAGAGAAGAATTCCTGCTGGCGAGCGGATTCAATTCACTGAGGTTTTTTGAGGGAGAACGATGGCAACGGTGAATCCAATTCCCGACACCTCCCAGGCCGCGGAAAACACGGCGGCCGACCTGCTCGTGCTTGTCACGCCCATGGCGCCTGAGCATTTCAAGGGAGTTCTGGCGAACCTCGGGTCCGCATTTTCTCCAGGCAGCTTTGTCGTTGCGACGCAGAACGAATTGCCCGCCGATATTCCGTCGAGTGTGCGCATTGCCGCAACGCCGCAGTCAAACGCGGCATGGTCTCTTAGGCCGATCGACTTTGTGAATGCAGCTCAGTACGGCCGCGAGCACGAAGCAAAGGCATTTCTGATTCTCGGCCCCGAGGCCGATTCGCTCAGCCCGCTTGCACTGAGCGGCCTTGCCGATGCCGTCCTGAGTGGGTCGATCGACCTCGCTGTTCCGCATTATTCGCTTCCATCGCATGCCGGTCTCATCAACTCGGCCATACTGTATCCGCTAACGCGCGCGGCCTTCGCTTCGCGTGTCCGTTTTCCGTTGTCGATCGATCTTGCTATGTCGCCCAGGATGGCAGAGCGCCTTGCCGGCGTGGGCTCAGCAATTTCTCCGGCCAACCAGGCCGAAGCTCTTCTGTGGCCGGTGAATGAAGCCGTTGCCGCTGGTTTCGTAACGGATGAAGTCGATGTGGGTTCGCGCGCGATGCCGCAACCCTCCGATCCCGACATCAACTCAATTCTCGCCTTGGTCACCGGATCGCTCTTTGCCGATATCGAGGCGAAAGCGGCTCTTTGGCAACGGCCTCGCAGGCCTCCCCTTATCCGCCGGCCGATGGTTGAAGCTGACCTGAGCGACGGAACCGCGGATGTTGCGCGCATGGTTGCGGCATTCCAACTGGCCTACGCGAATCTGCAGGAGATTTGGTCGCTCGTCCTGCCGCCTAATTCCCTGCTTTCGCTCCGGCGTTGCTCGACCCTTGATCCAGCCGCCTTCAGTATGCCCGACGGCCTGTGGGCGCGAATTGTGTATGACTTTCTTATTGCTTACCGGCTGCGCACGATCAACCGGGGCCACCTTTTGGGAGCACTGATCCCGCTGTATCTGGCATGGGTCGCCGGCCATATCAATGGAATGGCGTCGGGAACCCCGGCAGAGCAACACATTGAAGCAGTTGCCGCAGCGTTCGAAGCAGACAAACCGTATCTGGTCGCGCGCTGGCGCTGGCCAGACCGGTTCAACTCGTAATCGCCGTTCGCGCCTGGGCCAGGCGCCAATTCGGCGAGGAGGAAATCCAATGCAAAACACGGTCAACAATACGATGCAACAGGCAACTCAAAACATCCCCGCGTTTCCGGGGTACAGCGAAGATGTGTCGATCTGGCATCACATGTCTGAAGCTTTGCACCAGTCGCTTTACCGGGTGCTCACATTGCTCATCGCCGTGCTGCCCGGAATTCTTGCGTTCTTTGTTGCGCTCCTGGTGTTCGCGACTGCCGGCGTGCTCGTGTCCTGGGTACTCCGCCGCTGTCTCTCGTGGGTGAAGTTCGACCAGCGCATCGCCCAAAAGAGCGGAACGGATTGGGCTCCGGCCAGCTCGCCGACCGAGATCGTCGCCCGCGCTTCATTCTGGATCTGCGTGCTGCTCGGTCTTATCATCGGTGTTTCGGCGTTCGATACATCGTATGCGACGGGCGCTCCGTTGCCCATTTCCCTGTTGCCGTATCTGACTCATGCCGTCGGAGCCGCGCTACTGCTGATCGCCGGCGTCGTGGTCGCGAGATTTCTTGCCCGCTCAGTCCTGATCGGCGCCGTGAACGCGCAGTTGCAATACGCAAGAATTCTTTCTCTGGGCGTGAAGTGGCTTGTTCTTGTGCTGACTGCGGCAATGGTTCTCGACCATTTGCAGGTCGGTGGCAATATCGTCGAGTTGGCGTTTGGAATTCTGTTCGGCGGCATCGTTCTTACCCTCGCCCTTGCGGTCGGCCTCGGCTCGCGCGACCTCGTCAGCCGTTCTCTCGAAAGCCACGTCGAGCACAACGTAGGGCAGCCACACATCCCCGACGAAGTCCCGGCTGCGAGCCGCGAAATCAGGCACTTTTAATAAACCGCGACAGAAACTCGCAGCACTTCGGGTTCTGAACCGAAGTTGAGCCCCCAGTCCGTCTGATCGCCATTCAGGATGCGGAGAAATTTGAAAGCGCCGTTTTCGTAAACGCCTTCTTCAACCCGAAGAAATTGCCGATGCTGCCATTTGCCGTCGATCTGCGCGGAAGGCGTCTGTCCAACTCCCGCCACGATGTTTCCGGATTTCCGCTCCTGCTCGGTGCCGGCCGGCCGGAAGTCGACGCGGCAAGCGTACCCGGTGACCAGAAACTGATTGTCCTTGAGTTGCGCGACCAGGGCGCGCCCGATGGGCTCAGGATTTCCCTTGGCGGGGCCCCTGCCACCTGAGCCGTAGGAAACCAGCGCGTCCCAGTTTCCAAAGTGAAGTATCTGGGCAGGTTCGCCTTCCACTTCTGCTGCCGCCTGCAGTCTGCCCTCGAAATTGAGGCGGGCAATATCACGCATCATGGGACCGATGAGCTGGTAGTTCTGCGCCGTCGGCTCCAGAAACGCATTCTGCGCATCCGGATCGCCGGGTTGGGCCGGACGGTTTCGCGTGTAATCCAGGCCGAAGGGTGAGTAGCCGATGGCCTGAAGGCCGAGGGCGGAAAAAAGGAAACGGGCTTCGTGAACGGCGCCGCTGGTTTCAGGGATGAACAAGGCGTTGTCCGGGCGATGATAGAGATCGATCACCTTCAGGTAAGCCGCGGTGTTGGACATATAGATATCGGGCGCGAGGACATCGATCGCTGGCGCCTCGGCCTTCCAGATCGACAGCACGTTGTCAGTGGGGCCTCCGCTCTCGTAGGTGCCGGGAGCCCCCGGCTTGAGCGGATCGCGCAATGCGGCGTTGACATAAAGCGGCAACGGGTAGACGGCCTTGCCCGCGGCCGCAACCTGCCCCACATACTTGGCAACCGCCCAGGCATGGAAGTTCACTTCCGCCTCAGGACCAAAAACCTGCTCCCAACTCGCACCCGGCGCGGCGGGCGTCTGGCCCATCGCCTTCAGAACTTCGGCGGGGACCGGACCGTCAAAGAGCTTGTTCGCGGCCGCGGAGTAATCGCGGAGAGTTCCCCATGTGCCGGTTTCGTTCTCAACCTGCACCATCAGCACCGTTCTTTCCGGATCAGCGTTCTTGATGTGCAGCATGAAGGCGGCGAAGGCGCGCTTGTCCGCTTCGAGTGATTCGGTTGCGAACGGAGAGGGCGAGTCGACGAACTCTCCGTTCTTGTTGGTCACGTGGAAGTATCGCTCGGGCTCGAGCTTCATCCATTCCGGCATGTAGTGCTGGCTGCCGTTCTTCCAGGTACCGAACCAGAGCAGGACCAGATGAACGTGATGCTCGCGCGCCTGCGCGATGACGGAGTCGACCTGAGAGTAGTCAAACTGTCCCGGCTTGGGCTCGAACTGTTCCCAGTAGATCGGAGTTTCGAGCGTGTTGGCATGGAGGTACTCGATTGCGGGCCACACCTTGGGCAGCGTGGCCGGCCAGTCGCTGGAGTTGTTCGATTGTGCGCCCAGCATCAGAAACGGCGCGCCGTCCACGAGCAGGGCGTATCGTCCATCATTCTCGACGAGGCGGGGGACGGGATGTTCCGTCACCTGCGCCTGCAGTGCAAGCCCGATGCTTGATGCCGCCAAAACGGCTGCGATGATGGAGATTTTCATCGTCTTCAATCCTCATTTCTTCCGTGATCTGCAGGCGAGTTTGCCAAAATGCTTGCGCCGGGGACGGGTTGCTTCGCTTTCATACCGATCGCGCACACGCGACGGATTAAACCGGCAATGGAGAAACCTCGAAGACATCGGAACTGTCAACCTATGGAACGCGGTAGAGCTGGACCCGCACGATCGTGCCTGGATTCAGCACCAGGATCTCTCCCTGTGCATCATCGTCGCCTTCAATCCAACGGGTAAGTTCCCACTTTCCGTCCACAAAGTTGCCCGTCTGTACCACACCGAGTCCCACATTGGGAGGTCCGGGCGTGTTCGGCGTAAAGTCGACGCGCATGCCGCCACCGCCAAAGTAATACTCATCGGGACCAGTGGAAATCACAACCGCGGCCGCTTCCAGCGGCGGCAGGGGTTCTTCCGGCTGTGCGCCGGGCTGCCTTGGAGGAGGAGGAGCTCCAACTACTCCGCCCTTGGCCTGCGGGGCCAGGCGCATGATCCGCCCCGTGTAGGTAAACGTCATGGTGTAATTGCCCAATTTGACCTGCTTGGGCGGGTCGCCCTGAACCATCCGCACCGCGGTCATGGTGTCAGTCCCCTGATGCGCCAGAATCATCGGTGCAAACTCGTCGAGCATTCCGTATGCGGCTGCAAGGTCCGGAGGAATCGGTCTTCCTCCGTCAACGCCAAAAGGAGAAAAGCCGATCGCATTGTGTTTGCCGACCGCCATGATCACATTGGCCGCATTGGTTCCCGTCTCCGGAATGAAGAGCGGGTTGCCGTTCTGGCTGAATCGTTCGCAAACTTCGTCAAAATAAGGCAAGTAAAGATCCGGCGCAAGGATATCTACGTCCGGAGCTCCCGCCCGCCAGATGTCGTGTACCTGCGGCATGGGACCGCCGCTGGGATACGTGCCCGGCCAGGCGTGATTCGGCTGCTGCAGCCACCCATTCACGTACATGGGAATGTCATAGGCGGCCTTGCCCTCTTTAACCACCTTCTCGACAAAGCGCGCATAGTTCCACGCCATGAAGATCTCATCGGAAGCCCAGTGGAGCTGCCGCCAACTGACTTCATGTTCATCCGCGCTCATGGGCGGGCTTGTTGTCTGAATCGGAATCTCCAAATCAGCCGGCTTGCCGGGACCGAAGACTTCCTCCCAGGTTCCTGAGCTCTTGAATCCATTTGCCGCCCACACCGCACGGAACTCGGGAATCAGCGCATCCTTGTGCGCTTCCAGGTAGTTCATCAACTCTGCCGGCACCGGCCCCGCAAACGCGCGGTTAGCCGCCGGAGACCGATCGCGAGAATCCCGCAACACACCCACCTCGTTCTCAACCTGCATCATCAGAACGGTGTGCTGGGCGCCATCCACTTCCTTGATATGCCGCATCAATGCCGCGAACGCGGCAGCGTCTGCATCTCGCGTGGCGTCGCCAAGCGTGCTCAGCAGCTCCACGGGGCCGGAGATCGAGACGGTGCTGCCATTGCCGATCTGAATGCGCGGAAAGCGGGTGTAATCCTTCTTCACCCAGTACGGCGCAAAACTGGATGTGCCGTTCTTCCAGGAGCCGAACCAGAGAATGACCAGGTGCATGTGGTTCTCTCTGGCCTTCGCGATTACGCCATCGATCTGGGTGTAATTGAAGTTGCCCTCTTCCGGCTCAAACTGCGCCCAGGAGACGCCTACAAGCGCGGTGTTCAGGTTGGCGGCCACAAGCTTTGGCCAGATGGGCTCCATCATGGGGAGACTGGTCGCTGCATTGTTGGTCAGTTCTCCCGCGAGAGCCAGAAACGGCTTGCCATCCACGATCAGCTGGGTGGCAGCGCCCTGTTTCCGCAAGTGCGGGACGCCATTATCTGTTTGCGCCCCGGCCGAAATCGTCGCAGCGGCAACACACACAAGCAAGCTCAACGCGGATATCGCATTCATCTTCATTCGCATAGATGACTCCTGTTTGATTCCTCGATTACGGCAAGCTGTCATGCGTGCCACATTGTATTCGCTTTCACCCCGCCTATGTTGCCTGGTCTGCAGACTCTGCCCGCTCTGCAGACTCTGCCGCCAGGATGGAAATAGAAACTCTCTCCACGGGCTACAGCAGTTTCGGAATTGGTGCAGACCGAAAGCACACTGCAAAGTGTCATTTTCATCGAGAAAATGACACCTTTCAATGCTCCCAAAAAGTCTTCGTTAATTCCGAAACTGCTCTAATAAATGCCAAGCGTCACGCGCAGCACCGTCGGCTCCTCGCCAAACCGCAGGCCATAGTCCGTCGCATCCCCATTCTGGCTGCGCAGCAGCTTGAAAACTCCGTTTTCGTAAACTCCCTGTTCAACGCGCATGAACTGCCGGTGCTGCCATTTTCCGTCGATCAAAGCGGAGGGAATCTGCCCGGTTCCGTCCACGATATGATCCGTCTTCTGTTGCTCCTCGGTGCCGGCCGGGTAGAAGTCGACGGTGCAGAAGTATCCGGCCACCAGAAACTGGTTCTCGCCAAGTTGGGCCACCAGAGCGCGCCCCTCTGGCTTCTCATTCCATGTCGTGGCTGGACCAAAGCGGGCTGACCCGTATTTCACCACCGCGTTCCAGGTTCCAAACCGCATCGTCTGCCTGGGATCGCCCTGGTCTCCGCCCTTTGTGTGTACGGGCTCGGCCACGGCCTTGAGCTTGCCTTCGAAATTGAGGCGGGCGATCTCCCGCTGCATCGGGCCCACCAACTCAAAGTTCCTTGCCAGGGAAGGCACGGGCTGATTTCCGGACTCCGAATATCCGATGCCCTGAAGACCGAGTACCGAGAAGAAGTAGCGGGTAAAATCTCCACTGTCCGGGTCGCACCCCGGACACCCGCTCTCCGGCAGGAAGAGGGGATTGTCATCGCGGCGATAGAGATCCAATACCTTCAAATACGCGGCGGGATCGCCCTGATAATCGTCGGGACCGAGAAGATCGATGGCCGGAGCCGCGGCTTTCCAGATGGGAATCACATTGTCTGTAGGGCCGCCGCTCTCGTAATTGCCGGGAGCGCCCGGTTCCCCGGGTGGGCCTGGATGGGTTGGGTTGCGCAAAGCGTCGTTGACGTCCATGGGCAGCGGATAGACCGCTTTTCCCGCAGCCGCGACCTCGCCCACGTACTTCGCAGTCGCCCAGGCGTTGAAGTACTCGTCCGCATCGGGACCAAACGCCGCACGCCAGTTCGGCGATGCGGAAGTCGTCTGCGCGGGCATGGCCTTGAGGATCTCAGGCGGTACCGGCGCTTCGAAGTACTTTTCCGCAGCCGGCGAGAAATCGCGGACGCTCTTCCAGTTGCCGGTCTCGTTCTCCACCTGAACCATGATGACGGTGCGCTGCGGATCGGTTTCTTTCAGGTGCTGCATAACTGCCGCGAACGCTCTCTTGTCCGCTTCCAGCGACGCGCTGGCGAAGGGCGACGGCGAATCCACCGCCTCTCCTTCCCTGTTGACCGCGTGGAAATAGCGGGCGGGATCCGATAACATCCAGTCCGGCATGTAGTGCTGGCTGCCGTTCTTCCAGGTGGCGAACCAGAGCAGTATAAGGCGCATGTTGTGCAGGCGAGCCGCCGCCAGAAGCCGGTCGATCGACGAAAAATCGAAATTTCCCGGCTGCTCTTCGATCTGATCCCAGTAAATGGGCACTTCAACCGTGTTGGCGTGCAGATACTCCATGTTGTCCCAGTCTTTGGGCTGGGGAGGCCAGGTGCTCTCTAATCCCAGTTCCTGGTCCTCGATACTTAAAATCAGAAATGGAGCATCGTCCACGAACAGGGCATAGCGTCCGTCCTTCTGCACAATGTGTGGAATCGGACGCTCCTGCCCCTTCACTTCGACCTGAGCAAGCATCCTGCCGGCGAAGAGTGCCGGCCATAGGGCGAGCAGAACAGCGGAAGTCATTCTCATTTTCAGCACTCCTGACGTCGATGGGCGAAAGCGCCCTGAAACCAATTCATTGCTCATCCGGGCAGCTCGATGGCGCCTGCAACCACGTGCCGCCGAATTCGCGGCGGTTAAGGCGGCCGCTACCTCTAATAAGTGGTCAGTGTGACACGCAGTACCTTGGGTTTCTCGCCAAAGGTGATTCCGGAGTTCAGGTCGCTTCCATCCAGGATGCGAACGAATTTGTAGATTCCGTCCACTTCGGTTCCCTGCTCGACATGGACGTATTCACGGTGCAGCCACTTTCCGTCGATCAAGGATGAGGGAACCAGTTCTGTTCCGTGTTCGATGTGTTGCGTCTTGCGTTGCTGCCCGGCGCCGGCTGGCCAGAAATCAACGTGGCTAAAGTATCCCGTGACCAGAAACTCGTTGTCTCCAACCTGGGCAACGAGAGCGCGCCCCTCCGGAGTTGAATTCCATCCCACAGTGCTTCCGCGGGACACCCCGTACGATACCACCGCATCCCAACCATCGAACTGAAGAGTTTGAGTAAGATTGGGCACGTCTCCACCCTGAAAGAAGTCGATGTGCGGCGGCTCGGCGACGGCCTTGAGCTTGCCTTCGAAGTTGAGGCGAGCGACCTCCTGCTCAATCGGCCCGATCAGGCGGTAATTCATTGCCCAGGGCTCTGCGTCGGCCTGGGGAATGTCGGCCGCGGCGAAAGGCGCGAATCCCAGGGTCTGAAGATCGAGCGCCGCAAAGAAAAAGCGGGCATTGGCGGGGCCGCCGGTCTCGGCCACATAGAGAGGATTGTCGTCGCGATGATAGAGTTCCAGATCCTTCAAATACGAAGCCGGGTCGCCGCGGTAAATGTCGGGAGCCAGAATATCGATGGCCGGCGCCGCCGCTTTCCAGATGGGAATGACATTGTCGGTAGGTCCGCCGCTCTCATAGCGGCCTGAGGCAGGCCCCTCAATGCCGGGCGGGCCCGGGCGGAGCGGGTCGCGCAAAGCGCAATTGGCGTCCATGGGGAGGGGATAAACGGCCTTTCCCGCAGCGGCGACCTGACCCACATAGCTCGCTACCGTCCACGCATTGAAGTACTCGTCTGCATTGGAGCCATAGGCTTGCTGCCAGTCAGGCGATGCGGAGGCCGTGAGCGCAGGCATGGCCTTGAGGATCTCGGTCGGCACCGGCGCATCAAAGAGCTTCTGCGCGGCCGGGGAGAAATCCCGAACGGTTTCCCAGGTTCCGGTCTCATTCTCCACCTGCACCATGATCACGGTGCGCTGCGGATCGGTTTCCTTCAGGTGCCGCATCAAAGTCGAGAACGCCTCCTTGTCCACATCGAGGGTTGCGGCGGCGAGCGGTGAAAGCGAGTCCACCGGCTGCTCGTTCCTGTTGAGCACGTGCGGGTAGCGGACGGGGTCCAGCTTCATCCAGTCGGGGATGTAGTGCGGGTGGCCGTTGTAATACATGCCGAACCAGAGCAGCACCAGGTGAACATGATGCTGGCGAGCCTCGTTCACGAGCCTGTCGACCATCGAGTAGTCGTACTGTCCTGGTTGTGGCTCGAATTGCTCCCAGTAAACCGACACTTCCACCGTGTTCGCATTCAGGTGATCAATGTTGGGCCACACATCGGGAGAGGTTGTCCATTGACCCATCGACAGATCTTCAGTGCCCAGGATCAGATAGGGAGCGCCGTCGACGAACAGGGCATAACGTCCGTCCTTCTGCACAATGCGCGGAATCGGACGCTCCTGCTCCTTAACCTGAACCTGGGCACAGAGTGGACCGACGACCAGTGCGGCCGAAAGCGCGGCCAAAACAGCGGAAGACGTTTTCATGACCAGCGCTCCTTACTCATGGAATCAAGCCTGAATGCAATTCACAAGGCCGCCGCGACCTCTAATAAGTGGTGAGCGAGACGTGCAGCACCACGGGCGTCTCGCCAAAGAAGAGGCCGTTCGACTCACCCCCAAGCCCGCTCCAGGTGCGAACGGGCTTGAATGCCCCGTCCTCGTAAATGACCTGCTGGATGCGCAGAAACTGCCGATGCTGCCATTTCCCATCGATCAAAGCCGAGGGGGTCTCCTGGGTTCCGATCACGATATGCTCTGACTTGCGTTGCTGCTCGGTACCGGCGGGGCGGAAGTCGATTCGGAAATCGTATCCAGTCACCAGAAACTCGCTGTCCCCAAGCTGGGCAACCAGAGCGCGACCTGCCGGCTTGGCATTTCCCGCGGCGGCATGGGGATTGTGGCCGAAGGCTCCCCACGTCACCTCTGCATTCCATGATCCGAGATGCAAGACCTGAAAGTTGTTGCCCGGTTCTTCGGCTGCGGCCTGAAGCTTGCCTTCGAAGTTGAGGCGCGCGATCTCCCTCTGCATGGGGCCGATCAAGCGGAAATTCATTCCCCAGGAAGTCAGGAATTCGTCCACCGGCTTGTAGCCGTCCCAGGCGCCTGGGTCGCCCGCTTGTTCCGCTGCGATTCCCGCCTGTGCTCCCAACAAATAGGGCTGGGTCGTATCCGCGGCCGGCGAAAATCCGATCGTCTGAAGCCCGAGTCCTGTAAAGAAGAAGCGGGCACAGTCGGAACAGCCGGTCTCAGGCAAGTAAAGGGGATTGTCGGCTCTGTGATAAAGCTCCAATACTCTTAAATAGGCCGCAGGATCGTTCTGGTAGTCGTCCGGCCCCAGAACATCGATGGCGGGCGCCGCGGCTTTCCAGATGGGAATCACATTGTCGGTGGGGCCGCCGCTTTCGTAAGAGCCGTGAGCACCTGGGTCTCCGGGCGGGCCGGGATGGAGCGGGTCACGCAAAGCGCAGTTGGCGTCCATGGGCAGGGGATAAACGGCCTTTCCCGCGGCGGCGACCTGCCCGACATATCTCGCAACCGCCCAGGCGTTAAAGTACTCGTCCGCATTGGGACCAAATGCTTCCTGCCAATCCGGCGATGCCGAAACTGTCTGCACATCCATGGCCTTGAGAATCTCAGGCGGCACCGGCGCCTCGAAATACTTCTGCGCGGCAGGGGAGTAATCACGGACGCTGTTCCAGTTGCCGGTTTCATTCTCCACCTGAACCATGATGACGGTGCGCTGCAAGTCGACCTCTTTAAGGTGCTGCATGAGCGCGGCAAATGCTTTCTTATCCGCTTCGAGCGACGCCGTGGCGAACGGTGATGGCGAGTCCACCGCCTGCCCGTCCCGGTCCTGTGCGTGGAAATAGCGGTCCGGGTCCAGCTTCATCCAATCCGGCATGTAGTGCGGGTGGCCGTTCTTATACGTTCCAAACCAGAGCGGCACCAGGTGAACGTGGTGCTGGCGAGCCTCGGTCAGGAGCCTGTCGATCACCGAGTAGTCGTACTGCCCGGGCTGCGGCTCAAAATCCTGCCAGTAGACCGGAACTTCGACCGTGTTGACATTCATGTATTCCAAGGCGGGCCACACGTTCGGGCGAGTGGGCCATTCCCCCATCGTGAGGTCCTCGATGCCCAGGATCAGAAATGGAGCATCGTCCACGAACAGGGCGAAATGCCCGTCCTTTTGCACGAGGCGGGGAATCGGGCGCTCCTGCTCCTTAGCTTGGACCTGGGCATGGATCGGAATGACGGACAGTGCAGCCCCAAGAGCAGCCAGAACAGCGGCAGTTACCTTCATCCTTAGCACTCCCTCTTTCGGCAGGCACCTCACCGCCCCCGAACCACCTCCACAACGTCACTCGCCGTCCACGCTTTCGTTCCAGTCTGCGTCAGTTTCTTGGTCACATCATCCCAGTGGAGATTCGTAACCTGGAAATTGCCCTTCTCGTAAGCATAGGTCTGGCCATCGTCGTTATAGAGCGTGAAGTCGCCGTTGGCTCCGGGATAGACCTTGACATGCGCGATGCTCTGCGTGTCATGCGTGCTCTCGATTACGCTCCCCAGCGGCACAATCGAGCCCGCTCTTACAAAAAGCGGGATCTTATCGATCGGCGCGCTCGCCTGGATTGTTTGGCCACCCTCATACCGCTTGTCGGTCCAGTAGTCGTACCATGCCGTACCGGCGGGCAGATAGACGCTTTTTGTCGTCTGCCCCTGAGAGGTCACCGGCGCGACCAAAAACGCCGGGCCGAACATGTACTCATCCCCGATCTGCGCCACATGCGGATCGTTTGGAAAATCCATGAACAGGCCGCGCATGAAGGGAGCTCCGGTGGTGTGCGTGAAGTACCCGAGCGAGTAGATATAAGGCATCAGTTCATAGCGCATCCGCAGATATTTCTCGAGGATCGGCTCGGCCTGTTTGCCGTAGGACCACACTTCGTTGTGTGGCCGTGTGCCATGGGTTCTGAAGTTAGGCTGAAAAGCCCCATACTCGTACCACCGGACGTATAACTCCGGATAATCGTCATAGCCACCGACTTCGTCGCGTGCATCGGAGGGGTCGATCAGCGGCGGATGCGCGGGTACGTGGGTTTTTGGCAAACCCTGCCACCCGCCGATATCGTTTCCCCAATATGCGATTCCGGATGCGGCTACGTCCAGGCCGGTGGGAATCTGCCGCCGCAGCGCATCCCAGTCGGGGAAGATATCGGAGGACCAGAAGATGGCGCCGTTATGCTGTGCGCCGGTATAGGCATCGCGAGCCAGGATCAGTGCCCGTTGGTCAGCCATATCCTTGCGCATCCCGTCATAAAACGCCGCGGTGTGGAACAGCGGGTACACGTTGAAATACTCCGTGCCCGGTCCGATCTTGAAATAACCGCCATCCGGTGGCAGGTCGGGCTCGGTCTCGTCGGCCCAGAAATAGTTGAAGCCCTTGCTCGCTATATCGTCCCGCACAATACCCCAATACCACTGCGCCGCATCCGGGTTGGTGGTATCGATGTCCGATCCTTCGCGATCGTAGGGAAGGCCGTCCTCCGGCGTTCCATCCGCATGATGAAGAAACCATCCGTTCTTTTCAATAAGGTCGTAGTAGCGTGTGCCAGGCTGGAAACGCGGCCATATGCTGATCATCGTCTCAATGTTCATGGCACGAAGCTGGCGATTCATCTCCGCCGGATCCGGCCACGCCTCTTTGATGAAGTCCATCTGGCCCATCCCGGTGTAATAAAACCAATCCAGTACCAATATGTCGATGGGCAGATGACGATCGCGATACCCTTTGGCTACCGCCAGCATTTCTTCCTGCGTGGAATACCGCTGCTTGCACTGGATCAGGCCGTACGCGCCTTTTGGCAGCATCGGAGTATCTCCTGTCAGCAGCCGGTATCCGGCGTAGATCTCGTCGGTCGTGGCGCCAACCACAACAAAAAACGAAACCCTCTGACCCACCTGAGAAACCCACCTCGTCTGCTCGTTGAATCCGGGTAGAATCGTGGTCTTCGAGGGATTGTCCCACAGCAACCCGTATCCCTTGTTGGTGATCAGGAAAGGTACGCAGAAGCTGGCGCCGCCAGCCGCCGTATAGTTCGCCCAACACTCG
>JBEKWT010000001.1:0-69105 GCA_049512795.1 Occallatibacter sp. | reverse complement strand
CGCGCCAAACAGAAGCTCCAGCAACCGGTCTGCATCTGGTTCACGGGCCTTCCTGCTGCGGGCAAATCCACGATTGCGAACGTCTTGGAGAAGCATTTATTCGCAGCCGGCCATCACACTTATCTGCTCGATGGAGATGACATCCGCCTTGGCCTGAGTAGGGATCTCGGCTTTTCCGAGGCCGACCGCATTGAAAACATTCGCCGGGTCTCTGAGGTCGCGCGATTGCTTGTCGATGCCGGCTTAATCGTGGTTGTCTCCTTCATCAGCCCCTATCGAACGCAGCGCGATCGCGCTCGTGCGCTGTTCGGACCTGGGGAGTTCCTCGAGATCTTCGTTGACACCCCTTTGCGGGAATGTGAACGCCGCGATCCCAAAGGACTATACGCCAAAGCAAGGCGCGGAGAGCTGAAAGATTTTACCGGCATCGATAGCCCGTATGAGCCTCCTGTTTCTCCCGATGTTCACCTCCGAACAACTGTCCAAACTCCCGATGAGTGCGTTGAGGCTATTCAACAGGTTTTGACTTGCAGGCTTTCCCTTGACAACGGCTGCATCTCCCGCTGATCTTTGAGGAAACGGCATCCAGGAGTATTGCAGAGTGCGCGCAGCGCATTCGCCGCGCAGTCAGGTTGAGTCTGCGCGCAGATGCTGGTGTAGCTTTGCAGCTTTGTCTACAAGGATTGCGTGGCCCGATGATCTTCAATTTTCGCTTATTCTGGCGCTTGACGGTGCGTTCCTTCTTTCGGAGCGCCGGCACCAACGGCCCGCTCAACCGTAACCGGTTCATTGTCCTCCTGCTGTTTTACCCGGTTTGGGGCAGTCTGACGCTTCTCGGCTGGTTAGGCTTTGCCCTTGACGATGTCTTCTTCGCAGCCTACCGGAAACAAGTTGTCGAAAAGCCGCTCTTTATTGTCTCGAACTTTCGCAGCGGCTCGACTTTTGTGCACCGGACTTTGGTGCGCGACGAAGCCACATTTACCGGCATGAGGACGGGTGACATCTATCTGATGCCTTCCATCACGCAACGGCGAATCTTCAGCCTGCTGGCGCGCGTGGACGCGGTTTTCGGCCACATTTGCGAAAAATCGCTGCGGCGGCTCGACGCCCGCTCCCTTGGCCAATTGAGAATTCACCCTTTCAGCTTGTTCGATGCCGAAGAGGATGAGCATCTTCTGTTCTATGCATGGTCGACATTTTTCGCCAACTTCGTTTTTCCTTATCTCGATGAAATGCCGCCCTACCAGTATTTCGATACGGAGACTCCGCGCGCCGAGCGGAAGCGCATCATGGCGTTTCACCAAAGCTGCATCAAGCGTCACCTGTTTGCCACCGGCGGCCGGCATTACATTGCGAAAAACCCGTTGTTCAGCGCCAAAATCGAATCCCTGCTGGAGACCTTTCCCGACGCGCGCATCCTTTATTTGGTCAGGAATCCCCTGGAGATGCTTCCGTCCACGATCTCGCTATTCGGCTACGTTTGGCGCCGATTCAGCAAGCCTCCGCAGAAGTATCCCCACTGCGACAAGATCCTGGCCTGGACAAAATACTGGTACGATCATCCGCTCGAGGTCATCGATCGGGAGGCGCCGCACCGCTGCATGATCGTCAAATATGACGATCTGATGCAATCGCCCGATTCAGTCTTTCGTTCCATCTACACGCGATTTGGTTATCCCGAGAGCGAAGCGCTCGAAGCGCTGCTGCGTGACGCCGCCACCGAAGCACGGGCTCACTCAAGCTCACACCGATATAGTTATGAAGCAATGGGCTTCACCCGCGAGCAGATCGTGCGTGAATTCGCCCACATCTTTGAACGATTCGGGTTCGACACCCACGAAACGGCCGAAGAACGGATGGTCGGATTATCGGTGGGCTAGGCAAGCACATTTCTGCTCGACAGCCCGCGGATCTCGAGGGACACCCAGCGAAGACTTGACGCGATCGACCACTAGCAGACTGCTGAAAGAGTTGACAAGCTTCCTCATTGTTGACTCATCCTGTGAGCAGCACTCAAACCGGATCGACCGGATCGCTACGGTTGTTCTTCAGTGCGCTCGACTGGAACCTTGCCCAGCTTTTGCAGACGCGCTTCGACCCGCGAAGACTCAAGCACTGCTACGCCGCTTTTATCTCCGGCTTCATAAATATGCGTCAGAAACTCCTGGTCGTCGTAGCGTTTGAAGACGAGCTCGGAATGCTTGGGAGTGTGCGAGTCGATCGACATCCGCACCAGAAACTCCGCTCCTGCATTACCGTCAGCCCTGGTCACCGCCATCGCGCCTTGATCGCTGCGGTCCAGCATTCGAAAAACGTAGTGTCCGGGAGGCAAAGTCGCGTTGCCAACAATGAATCTGTGGTGGATGTCAGCGTCGATCTGCCCCGCAATCTGCGCGTGCGCCTCTGATGCGGCGAAAAACAAAAGAGAAATCGCCGCTTCTGACAAGACCAATCGCCATAACTGCTTCATCACAAGAACCCTCCTTTTTTATGGATGCAGAAGCACTCTTCAGCGTTGTCCGCAAGCAATTGAAGCGCACCGTCGCTTAAGAAACAAAAAAAGCTATCGAGCCGCATGGGCTCCGAAATCGTCAAAATGGCACAGATTCAATAAGGTGCGACCTCGACAAAATTGAGCGCGCCTTTTTCGCGCTGAAAGGCGCATGCGCCTGCTCGACGTGGATTCAAACACGGCAGCTCAGCCTGCTTGGCCTTTCCATTTCCAATCCCGAATCTCCGGCAGGTCCCTTCCCTCTTTTCTGATGTACTGTCCGTGCTCGACCAGTTTGTCCTTAAGTGTCTGTTTCAGGTACGCGCCCTTCTCCCAAATGCGCGGGATGCGGTCGATGGTGTCCATAGCCAGGTGGAACCGGTCGAGTTCGTTCATCACCGTCATGTCAAACGGCGTGGTGATGGTTCCCTCCTCCTTGTAGCCGCGGACATGAATGTTGTCATGGTTGGTGCGGCGGTAAGTGAGGCGATGAATCAGCCATGGATAGGCGTGGAAGGCGAAGATGACCGGTTTGTCCCTGGTGAAGAGCGTGTCGAAGTCCGCGTCGCTGAGACCGTGCGGATGCTCCGATTGCGGCTGCAGCTTCATCAGATCGACGACATTCACCACCCGCAGTTTCAATTCCGGCAGATGTTCGCGCAGAATGGACACTGCGGCCAGCGTTTCCAGCGTCGGCACGTCGCCGCAGCAGGCCATCACCGCGTCCGGCGCCCCGCCCTGGTCGTTGCTCGCCCATTGCCAGATGCCGATGCCTTCCGTGCAATGCTTGATGGCCGCGTCCATCGTCAGCCACTGCGGCGCGGGATGCTTGCCCGCAACCACCACGTTGACGTATTGGCGGCTGCGCAGGCAATGATCCATCACCGAAAGCAGGCAGTTGGCGTCGGGCGGAAGATACACCCGCACGACCTCTGCCTTCTTATTCACCACGTGGTCGATGAATCCCGGGTCCTGGTGCGTGAAGCCGTTGTGGTCCTGCCGCCACACGTGCGACGCCAGCAGGTAGTTGAGCGATGAGATCTTTCGTCTCCATGGCAAACCGTTTGTGACTTTCAACCATTTGGCGTGCTGGTTGAACATCGAATCGACGATGTGAATGAAAGCCTCATAGCAGTTGAATAACCCGTGCCGTCCGGTGAGCAAGTAGCCTTCGAGCCAGCCCTCGCATTGGTGTTCGCTGAGCATCTCCATCACGCGCCCCTGGGGAGCGAGAAACTCGTCGTTGGCTACGGTCGCGGCATCCCACTGCCGTTTGGTCACTTCAAACACTGCGGTCAAGCCGTTAGAGATGGTTTCGTCCGGGCCGAAGATCCTGAAATTCCGCTTGTCATCGTTTAGCTTTTCCACGTCGCGCAAGAATGGCGCCAGCACGCGCGTGTCTCCGATGCCCGGCGCTCCCGGCGCAGGCACGCTTGCGGCGTAGTCCCGAAAATCGGGCATCCTCAAGTCGCGCAGAAGAATGCCGCCGTTGGCGTGCGGATTGGCGCCCATTCGCCGGCTCCCCGCGGGCGCAAGCTCGGCCAGTTCGAGCAATAGATGGCCTTTTTCGTCGAAGAGTTCCTCCGCCCGGTAGCTCTTCAGCCATTCCTCCAGTTGCTTAAGGTGCTTTGGGTTTGTCCGGGGATCGGAGATCGGCACCTGGTGCGATCGGAACGTGCCTTCCACTTGCAGACCATCGACGAACTTTGGCCCCGTCCAGCCCTTGGGAGAGTTGAGAACGATCATCGGCCAGCGCGGACGAGCTATCTTCCCGTGAACGCGGGCGTCTTGCTGAATCCTCTTGATCTCTTCCACCGCGCGGTCGAGCGTCGCCGCCATGGCCTCGTGCATCAGATCCGGTTCGTGCCCTTCAACGAAATAAGGCGTCCAACCATAGCCGAGCAGGAGTTGCTCCAGCTCTTCGTGCGTGATGCGCGCCAGCACGGTGGGATTGGAGATCTTGTATCCGTTGAGATGCAGAATGGGCAGCACCGCGCCGTCGGTTGCCGCATCGATGAATTTGTTCGAGTGCCACGCGGTGGCAAGCGGCCCCGTCTCCGCTTCCCCGTCGCCCACCACGCATGCAACGATCAAGTCGGGGTTGTCCATCACGGCTCCGAAGGAATGGCTGAGTGAATAACCCAACTCCCCGCCCTCGTGGATCGATCCCGGAGTCTCGGGTGATGCGTGACTGGGAATGCCTCCTGGAAATGAAAACTGGATGAATAGCTTCCGTAACCCCTCTTCATCCTGACTTATATTCGGATATATTTCGCTGTAAGTACCCTCTAAGTAGGTGTGGCTGACCACCGCCGGTCCTCCGTGCCCTGGGCCGGAAACATAAATCATGTCGAGATCGTATTTCTTGATTGCCCGGTTCAAGTGCGTGTAGATAAAGTTTTGCCCCGGGGTCGTTCCCCAATGCCCGAGGAGCATGTGCTTGATATCTTCGATCTCGAGCGGGCGCTTGAGCAGCGGATTGTCGTAAAGGTAAATCTGGCCCACGGAAAGATAGTTCGAGGCTCTCCAGTAGGCATCCATTTTCCGCAACAAGTCTGGCGGTAACGTTTTTTTCATCATTGATCTCCTCTTGCCTGCGTTCTGACACCGGCGTCGCGTCGCAGCAAATGCGCATCGACCGGAGGCGCGAGCACGGTGGGCATCCGCCCCTTGACTATAGTCTAGTTCTGTTTACACGCATGTTATGTATTGCTCATTAATCCCTGCCGGAGCCAAAATTCCGCCCTCCCTCCCGGCCTGTTAGCATTTCTTCTGTTGCTGTGGAGCCGGCTGCCGCGTTTCAGCGGACGCTCCTCATGCAGAATCCGCTTTCCGTTTTAGAGGGCAGCTTCACGGAATCAGGAGCAGTGTAGTAGAAACGGAGATTCAAAATGAATTACATCCAGAAATTCAAGGTCGAACCGGGAAGCAAGGTCAAGCTCAAGAAGATCGACCCTTCGTTCGATGATGGCCGAAAGAGCCACAAGGCAGCCGCCGATGAGATCGAGCATTATCAGAAGAAGCTCCGGGAGTTGCAGGACCTGCTTTACGCCGAACGCCGCCATTCGCTCCTTATCTGTCTTCAGGCCCTTGACACCGGAGGAAAAGACGGCGCCATCAACCACGTTCTCGGCGCCATGAACCCACAGGGCTGCCGCGTCGCGCCGTTCAAGCAACCCTCCGCCGAAGAGGCGGCCCACGACTTTCTGTGGCGCGCACACATACCCGCGCCCGCCTGCGGCGAAGTCGTCATCTTCAATCGTTCTCACTACGAAGACGTTCTTATCGTTCGCGTTCATAATCTCGTCCCCAAAGCAGTCTGGTCCCGGCGCTATGATCTCATCAACGACTTCGAGAAGAACCTCGTTGATCACAACACCCACATTCTCAAGTTTTATCTGCACATCTCCAAGGAAGAACAACTGAAGCGCTTCAAGGAGCGCCTCGACGACCCCACCAAGCACTGGAAGATCAGCGAAGCCGATTACAAGGAGCGCGGCTATTGGAAGGAATACGTGGCCGGCTACGAAGATGCGCTCTCCCGCTGCAGCACAGCGCACGCGCCATGGTTCATCATTCCCGCCAATCACAAGTGGTTTCGCAATCTGGCCATCGCCCGCATCGTCGTCGAGCACCTGGAATCGCTGCACATGAAATACCCCAAGCCCACCGTCAACCTTGAGAAGATTCGCCGCGAGTTCCACGCCGCCGAGCGGACCTAGCGCCGCGCGAGAATCGAAAGGCTCGCAAGGAACATTCTTATGAAAAAGTCTCTGCTGTGCGTTCTGCTGCTTGGCGTTTCTTCCTTTGCCTCAGCCTCATCCGCCTTCACCACGCGGCTTGACGATCCCAAAGCTGTGTACCTCACGGCGCAGGAATTCGGCGTGCATGGTGATGGTGTCGACGACGACACCGCGGCGATTCAGGCCGCCATTGACAAAGCGAAAGGCAACGCTCGCGAGGGAATTGTGTTTGTGCCCGCGGGCCGTTACCGGCTCACGCGCACCGTCTATCTCTGGCCGGGCGTGCGTCTCATCGGCTATGGCAGCACACGCCCCGTCTTCGTGCTGCCTGACAACACGCCGGGATTTCAAACTGGCGTGGGCGTCATGGTTATGTTCGCGGGCTCGAGTCCTGCCGCCATACTCCGCACGGGCAAGCGCGTCCCGTTTCCGCCCCCAGGCAGCGTGCCGCCGAACGACAACGTGGCAGACGCCGACGAAGGCACGTTCTATTCGGCTATAAGCAACATCGACTTCGAGATTGGCGCCGGCAATCCTGCGGCCATCGCCGTCCGCTTCCATGTCGCCCAGCACGCCTATCTCAGTCACATGGATTTTCATATCGGCTCGGGCCTGGCCGCACTCACCGAGGTCGGCAACGAGGCCGAGGATCTCCATTTCTATCGCGGGCGCTATGGTATTCTCACCGACAAAACTTCCCCCGCCTGGCAGTTCACTCTCATCGATTCGGTTTTCGAGGGCCAGCGCGACGCCGCAGTGCGTGAACACGAAGTGGGTCTTACGCTCATCCGCGACACGTTCCACAAGGTGCCGGTCGCTATCGATATTGATCCGCACTATTCCGACGAACTGTGGGTCAAGGACTGCCGCTTCGAACAGGTGTCGAAAGCTGCCGTCGTCATCAGCAACGAGAAAAGCCCCCTTACAGAAGTCGGCTTCGAGGATGCGGTGCTCAACGATGTGCCGACCTTCGCTCTCTTCCGCGAGAGCGGCGAGATGATCTCTGGCGAGGGCGCGATCTACCAGGTCGCAAATTTCGACTACGGGCTTATCGTGCCCGGTGAGGGAATGTCGGGCGCAATCGGCATGCGCTACGATGCTACGCCGCTGAGCGCTTTGCCTCGTCCGCTCCCTCCAGCCATTCCCGCGCTGCCACCCACTGAAGACTGGGTGAATGTCCACACTCTCGGCGTCGTGGGCGACGGAACCACCGACGACACCGCCGCGATCCAGAACGCCATCGCAACGCATCGCGTGCTCTATTTCCCGAGCGGGCATTACCGTATCAGCGACACGCTCGCCTTGAAGCCCGACTCAGTTCTCATCGGGCTGCACCCGACGCTGACTGAGTTCGACCTCGAGGATTCCACGCCGGGTTTCCAGGGTGTGGGCGCGCCCAGGCCAGTAATCTCAGCGCCCCCAACCGGCTCCAACATCATCAGCGGTTTCGGGATTTATACAGGCGGCATCAATCAGCGTGCCGTCGGCGTGCTCTGGCAGTCGGGCGCCGGCTCGCTCATCGATGATGTGCGCTTTCTCGGCGGCCATGGATCCGGCTCCAATCCCTATAACAATAACCACACGTCCGATTCCATTCTCAGCAAGCGTTGGGACGGTCAATACCCCAGCCTCTGGGTGACGCATGGAGGGGGCGGCACGTTCGCAGACATCTGGACTCCCGACACTTTCGCCCAGGCCGGTTTCTATGTCTCAGACACGACGACGCCGGGCCATGTCTACGAGCTTTCCAACGAGCATCATGTGCGCAACGAGATCGTCTTCAACCACGTGGAGAACTGGGACATCAATGCGCCGCAGACCGAAGAGGAGGCCGGCGAAAGCCCAGAATCGCTATCGCTCGAATTCGACTGGTCGAAGAACATCACCGTCGCCAACTATCATGGCTACCGCGTTACGCGTTCCCGCGCGCCCTTCCCTGCCGCCGTTCGCCTTTACCATTCGGGAAATATTCATTTCCGCAACGTGCTTATCAATGCCGAAAGCGGCTATCCCATTTGCGATGACAACGGCTGCGGCACATTTCTCCGCGCCAGCAAATTCCCTTACGAGAATGCGATCCAGGATGTCACCCACAATCTCGAAGTGCGCGAGCGTGAATTCGCTGTGCTCGACATTCTCGAAGATCCGCCTATCCTCGCGGCTGCCGACGCATCTGCCGTGCTGGCGCCTGGCGCAAAGCTGGAAAAACTGAAAGACGGCTTCTTCTCCATCTCCGGCGCCGCAGTCGATGCTTCCGGCAAGCTCTTCTTCGTCGACCACCATCAGCAGCGCATCTATGGCTGGTCGTCGACCGAGGGGCTCACCGTTGAGCGCGACAATCCGCTCGATCCGGTCAATCTCGCATTCGACAAGGCGGGCGACCTGCTGGTGGTCTCCTCCGGAGGCCCGGAAGGAACCGTCTATTCTTTTCGCCCCGGATCACCTGAGGATCAGATCATGGTGCTCGCGCCGCAACCCGCGTCGCCGCATCCGGCAGCGGCGGCGATTTTGCCGGTCAATTACTGGAACAACGGCGAGTTTCGAAATCAACTCAATTTCAACACAATGACCTACAAGACGCTGGCCGAGATGTTTGCCGACGATGTGTCGACGCCCAAGGCAAAGCAGTACGTCTCGCCTGACGGCAGTGTCTTCCTGCCCGCCGGCCGCGTCTTCCAGCAAGGCCCTCCGGACTCCACCGGCTGGCGATTCTCAGACAATCTAGACACCTACGGTTTCATCACCGCTCTTCCCGGCGAGCGCGTTTACGTCAGCAGTGCATCGGAAGATCGCACCTACAGCGCACGGGTCGCCGCCAACGGCACGCTGACCGATCTCCAACCCTTTGCGGAGCGCGGCGGCGAGAGCGTCGCCGTCGATCGCCAGGGAAATGTGTATGTTGCCAACGGGCAAATTCTCGTCTACAACCCGGCGGGGAAATTGATCGGCCAGATCGACGTGCCCGAGCGTCCGATTGACATAGTCTTTGGCGGCTCTGATCGTCACACGCTGTTCATTCTCGCTCATCGCGCGCTCTTCGCGGTGAGAGTGAAAGATTCGGATTGACTTGAAGACCGGCACTCCCATCGGTCCAGGAATCCAGAGCCGATCACTGGAAAGTCAGCACCGCATCCGGCGCCTGCAATGCCCTGATTACCTGCCTGAATGGTTGTGCGAGCCAGCTCCCGCATCCGACCTCCGCTGCCGGCCAACCGGATGCTGCAGATGCTCGATGGTTCTTTTCATTTCGCGCAGCAGTTCTTCGCCCATCTCGCGTGTGAAGCCATGACGGATGAGGATGCGCTGAACGACGAGGTCTTCGCGATTGGGGGGCATGGAATACGCGGGAACCAGCCAGCCGCGCTCGCGCAACCGGTCCGCCACGTCATAGAGCGTGAACGGAGAGGGCGAGCCGTCCTTCAGCTTCCAGCAAAGGCCCGGGATGCCGCCGTTTCCGTCATAAATGATTTCGAATGGGCCGAGTTCAGCGATCTTGCCGGCGAGATACGTTCCGATCGCAGCGCACTCCGCCTGAATCTCGCGATAACCCTGCTTCCCAAGACGCAGGAAATTGTAGTACTGGCAGATGATTTCACCGCCCGGCCGGGAAAAGTTGAGCGCAAAGGTGGGCATGTTTCCGCCCAGATAGTTGACGTCGAAGATCAGTTCTTCAGGCAGATCGTGCTTCTCGCGCCATAGCGCCCAGCCGACGCCCAGTGGCGCAAGACCGAACTTGTGACCGGAGGCATTGATGGATTTGACGCGCGGAAGACGAAAATCCCAAAGCAAGTCCGGCTGCAGAAAAGGCGCAAGGAACGCGCCGCTCGCGCCGTCCACGTGGATCGGGATGTCGAGCCCCGACTCCGCCTGAAGCTTGTCGAGGGCCATGCTGATTTCGTGCACGGGCTCGAATTGCATCGTGAAGGTCACCCCCAGGGTGACAACCACGCCAATGGTGTTTTCATCGCAACGCTTCAGCACTTCCTCCGGCGTCAGCAACAGGCGGTCGCCTTCCATCGGGACCTCGCGAATCTCCACATCGAAGTAGCGGCAGAACTTGTGCCAGCAAACCTGAACCGGGCCCATGACCAGGTTTGGCCGTTCGTTGCCGGGCGAATCGGCCGGTTTGCCCTGGGCGCGTTGCCGCTTGCGCCATTTCCATTTCAGCGCCAGCCCGCCAAGCATTGCCGCTTCGCTCGAGCCTGTCGTGGAACAGCCAATGGTGCTCGCTGCCTCGGGCGAGTTCCAAAGATCGGCCAGCATATGCACGCAGCGCTCTTCGATGGCCGCGGTCTGCGGGTATTCATCTTTGTCGATCATGTTCTTGTCGGCAGACTCGTCCATGAGCTGCTTCACTTCGGGCTCGATCCAGGTTGTGCAAAAAGTAGCCAGATTATGCTGGGAGTTTCCGTCCAGGACGAGCTGGTCGTGGATGGTCCGGTAGACGGTTTCCGGCTCGCGAGAGACCTCCGGGAATACGTAGGTCTGGGCATCGCCATTCAGAACGTCCGACTCGACTGCGCTCGTCGGCTCGGCATTCAGTTTGCGGGTGTTGTGCAGGGCCATTTGCTCTCCTGTTTGGGTATCTCGACCCGTTCAGTATAAGGATGCATGGGCAATGATTGCCGAGCGCTCATGCCTGGCGACACTTGAGATCACGAGCTTCGAAATGGGATGTTCTGCGCCTGATCCAGGCACAGCCGCGATTCTTTGGGCGAGATTATGGTGCAATCACCCCGCACAATTTGTAGCGATCGCGGCCCTGACGATCGTCTTAATGGCCGTCAACAACGTCGGATCAATAGAAAGACGCAACCCTTTCAACATGCGTCCCGCCAGAAGTTTGCAATTCCCGAATCCCTGCGCCCAGTGGTACCTTTCAGGTATTACCACGATTCGTGACACGGAGGAACGAAAATGGCTGGAGCCCCGGTCCC
Organism: Occallatibacter sp.; assembly: GCA_049512795.1. GTDB lineage: Bacteria > Acidobacteriota > Terriglobia > Terriglobales > Acidobacteriaceae > Telmatobacter. The sequence continues at coordinate 57,934 of JBEKWT010000001.1, read as the reverse complement.
ATCGCCCGGAGTATCAGGTTCATTTCCCATGACCGATCGGGAATGGGATAAGCTCACCAATCTCGTCCTGGAGCGCTGCGTGGTTCCGGTGATCGGCCCGGAGCTACTGACTTGGCAGGAGGATGGCAAGGAACAGTCGCTTTACTCAGCTTGCGGAAGAAAGCTTGCGGAGCAGGCAGGAATTGCTTTTCCCGCCGACCGTGCTCATCATGCTCTTTACGATGTCGCTAATCTGTTGAGCCTCAAACAGAATTCCGGCGACCTGGCGTTTGACATCGACGATGTGATGAGGCGCAACCCCTGGCCGGTTCCCGATGTGTTGCGGAAATTGGCGGAAATCCAGAGCTTTTCTCTTTATGTCACGACCACAATCGACCATCTTTTCGAGAAGGCCTTGCAAGACGCGCGCGGACCCAATCAGGAAATTGAAAACATCGTCTTCACGCCGCGTGGAGCCAAGGACCGGATCGATCTGCCACCCAACTTCGGCCCCACTTCTCTTCCCGTGTTGTATCACTTGTTTGGCGCCAGCAGCGCGGTGAGTGACACCTTCGCCAAGACCGAAGACGATTTGATTGAATTCAGCTGGTCGTTGCTGGATCAGCAGTATGCGCCGGAAAATCTTTATGACTATTTGCAAAGAAAGACCGTTCTTCTGCTCGGGTGCAGCTTCCCTGACTGGCTTGCGCGGTTCTTTATCCACGCTCTGAATGGCCGCAGGCATGAAGAAACGATCAACATCTATTATGTGAGCCCAAACTGCGAGGCCGGGTTGGCCGATTTCCTCATGCGGCGCCGGGCCAAGGTAATAACGACAGAGTCGCCTGTCGATTTCGTCGCGAAATTGCATCGGCTGTGCCGCGAACGAAGCGCCAATCGGGATGTGGCTCTGCGCCCCGCGCCCGAGCTACAGGCAGACTTCAAATCTGGCGCCGTGTTCCTTAGTTATGCCAGCGAGGATCGCGCGCGGGTAAGGGAGATTCGGGCGCAGCTCGAGGACGCCAATATCGACACATGGATGGATGAGCGGGCTCTTCAGCCGGGAGACGAGTTCGAGCAGAGCATCCGCGAGAATATTCGGAGCGCGGCGTATTTCCTCGCCATCATCTCTCGATCTCTGAACCTGCCTCAAAGGGCCCGGGGAGGCTATCTGTTCAAGGAATGGAAATGGGCTGAAGATGCCGCTCTGGAACGGCACAAAGAGGACGCCTTTCTGCAGCCAATCGTCATTGACGATACGCCATCAGGCTCCCGCTTTGTCGATTCGCCCTATAGAGACCTCCACTGGACACGGCTTCGTGACGGGCGGTTGCCGCCGGAATTTATCAATCTTATTGTCAACGGAATTCGCAAATACCGGAGGGCAAAATGAGCACCGATATCACCGCGATGTCGGCTGCGCCCCAGAATCCGTGGCCGGGGCTGGCGCCTTATACGGAGCAGCAGCATGAGCTGTTCTTCGGTAGGGAATTGGAGATCGAGGAAATCCTGCGTCTTATCCAAAGAGACACACTGACTGTGCTGTTCGGCCGATCCGGCTCGGGTAAGTCGTCATTGCTGCACGCCGGGGTCTTTCCTCGCCTGCGTTCCGGCATGTATTTCCCGGTTTTGCTGAGGCTTAACTTTGCCGATCCCGATGTGGACCCCGTGGAACAGGTAAAGGCGATCACCCTCGCGACGGCTCAGAAAGGCGGATTCGATGTTGAGAGCCGCATAAGCGAAGGTTCCACGCCTACGCTTTGGGAATTCTTTCACGAAACCGATTTTTGGGGTCCGCGCAACGATCGCGTAACGCCACTCCTGGTCTTCGATCAGTTTGAGGAGGCGTTCACCATCGGGAAGGACCAAAGACAGGCATCGGACTTTCTCGGGCAACTGGCGGACCTGGCCGAGAATCGCGTTCCCCTCGTCGTCGAGCAGCGGGTAACGCAGTCCACTGAGCGGGTCGCAGTCGACGCTGGCGCCCCAACGTACAAGATCGTGCTATCCCTGCGCGAGGACTTTGTCTCCAGGCTCGATCAACTGCGTCCAATTTTGCCGGCCATTATGCGCAACCGAATGGGACTGCTACCTCTCGATGGAACGCGCGCTCTCGAGGTCATCGTGAACTCCGGCAAGCCTTGGGTAAGTGAAGCGGTAGCGCAGGACATCGTCGCGGCATTGGCTGGAGAGACCGGCGCCGCACAAGATGCCATCGCGCAAGCCGAGATAGAACCCGCTTATCTGAGCGTGATGTGCCACGAGCTGTTCCTTCGCATGGTCGAATTAGGCCACGAGACGATTACCAGCGAGTTGGTGGCCAAAGAACGAGGCGAGATTCTGGAGGCCATGTATGAGCGCAGCTTCGAGGGTCTGGCGGAACCCGTGCGCTTGTTCGTGGAAGATCGCCTGCTCACTGCGTCGGGATTCCGCGGCACGCTTCCTCTTTCAGAAGCCCTTGCCGAGGGTGTCAGTCCGCTCGAGCTGGAAACCCTGGTGGATAGGCGGTTGCTGCGCTTCGAAGATCGCCTCGGAACGCGCCATGTCGAGCTGTCCCACGACCTGTTGACCGGCGTGGTCAAAAAGAGCAGGGGATTTCGCGCCGCCCGCGTCGCACGCGAGGAGGAAGAACGCAAACAGCAAGAGCTGCGGCGCGCATTGGCGCGAGCTCGCCGGCGCACGGCAGTTGCGGCGGCTACAGCGGTATTGGCTTTGGCTGGAGTGGCATACTCCGTGTATTACTGGCTGGCCTATATCCACCCTACCAGCGCCTATTACCGGAATTTCTCGAATGAACTTGGAACGATCGTCCCATACGGGAAGATCAATATCCAAACGGTGCATCACCGCAAAGTTTCATACAGTGTGACCCGCAAGGGATTTCGCGGCGAGATCCTTAGCCTGGAAGCAGTCGATAGAAATGGGAAGCCCACCATGCAGAATGGCCTGTCGACTCTTCTCAATTCTGACAAGCCCTCCAGCGACCAGGACCCAGGCAGCAGGTTTTGCCGCATGGAGTTTCAATATGACAAGGACACGAACGGAAAGACGGTATATGAGACCGCATGGGACCAGAATCACAACATGGTCTGGGGTTTCGTGTATCTCCCGTCGCAGGCGCAGGGCAACTCGCAGCAGACGATGAATGCCACTTACTTCGGCCCCGACGGACTCCCCAAGCCGGAGCGGCCTGGAAGCGAAGCCGAGATTATCCAGATCCAGCATGGCGCCAATGGTCACGAGACTCTGCGCTACCTGTCATGGGATGCCCAGCCGGTTCCAGGGCCAAATAGCGCCTACGGTACGGCGTTTGTATTCGACAGCCAGGGCCGGGAAACCAGTGAGACGTCGCTCGATGCGAGCGGAAAACCGATGAACGACGGGTCTGGCAACGCCACTGAGGAGCTTGAATACGACAAGGACGACAATCGCATACTTGCCAAGGCTACCGACGCCATGGGCCGTCCCACTTTGGTGATCTCCTCCAGGTACTTCAATCCTCCCTACAGCCCCGAGTACTCCTCTGCTCGCTACAGCTACGACCAGTGGGGAAACCAGACGGAGGTAGCATATTTCGACGTGGACGGTTCTCCGATCGTCAGCCAGGAGGACGGCTGGCATATCATCCGTGCCAAGTACGATGACCACGGAAACAACATAGAGCTAACCTATTTTGATAACTACGGCAACCCGATGGACAAGCTGGGAGATCCCAGTTATCAACGGGTTGTCTACGAGTACGACGCCCAGGACCGGCTTACGCGCGAAACATTTTTCAATAGTGCCGGGAAACCGACAAAGGGCGACCGCGGAGCATACGACCTTCGTCTGGCATACGATGCGAACGGCAATATATCTGAAATCAGCATGTTTGATGACAAGGGGCAGCCGGCTAACGACAGCTCCGGTGTCCACATCCTGCGGCGAACCAATACCGCCAACGGGGAAATACTGGATGAATCCTATTTCGGAATCGATTCCAAGCCTGTCAACATTAGTGACGGATATCACTTGGTAAAGATTCACTACGACGCAAGCGGCCGCAGGGACCAATGGAATTACTACGACGTTTCAGGCAATCCTCCCAAATCTCTCGGATATTCCCAATCTCAGTTAAGCTTCGACCGATGGGGAAACACAACAGAAACCCGCTACACCGTAACATCAGCGGCCTTGTTCCCCTATGAGATTAGCGACGTCACCTACGACGCATTCGGCGATGCTCTGACAACCTGTTATCTGCACGCCGATCGTACTCCGGCAGTCGATGCGGATGGCATTTCCTGCGTTGATGGCGTGTATGACAACCGTGGTCTCGAAACCGAGGAAACCAACCGCGGCAAGGACGGCAAGCTCAAGGCCGATAAGAATGGCATTGCCCGAAGCGAATACGCATGGAGCGACAAGCGCCAAATGACGAGAATGGAATACTTTGGCGTCAACAGCCCGGTAAAGGGATCCGGTAACTTACCCCACCTGGGGGAGGTAGAGTACGACACCGCCGGACATAGAATCCAGGTCACCAGGATCGATGTGTTGGGGAACAAGGAGATTGATCAATACGATGTACAAGGAAACGAGACTGAAGAGTCCTACTACGATGCCCAGGGCAAGCGCGCGGTTGCGAAGGGAGACACGTATGCCATGGTGCGCTACGAACGAAGCGATCAAGGCAAGCAACTCGTCACGAGTTATTTCGGCACAGACGGGGAACCGATTCTCGCGAAAGACGGGTGCGCGATCATGCGCGACGATCTGGATGCCAAAGGCCAAATGCTCAAACGGGCCTGCTTCGATGTGAATGATCGCCCGATGACGTCGAAAAACACTCTGGGCGCTGCCGTGTTGACCTACGTTCGGGACGCCAACGAGAAAATCACACAGATGGCAGCCTTTGATGAAGACGGCAAGCCGATTGAAATGGCCGGCGGGTTCGCAAATGTAAAAATCACGGAGGATAGTGCGGGAAACGAGATACAAAGAGACTTCTTTGACCGGTTTGGCGTCTTGATTCTTCGCCGGACGCTTGAAAAGCCATGCGATATCAGCAAAGGAAACGGTGACTTGTCCAAAGCCGATTGCATTCTCGCTGACGCTTCGCGCACATTTCTCCGGTCGGGCCCGAAGAAATCTGTCATCGCCTTATCGTGGCTCGATGACAACGGCATTGCCATGAAGGCTCAGTTACATGTCGGAGATGTCCTTCTGGAGAATGACGGGATCAGCTCGATGAAGGAATTGTGGGAGCGGTTTACATCGGGGCCGGATCATTCGAGGACGTTGGTAATCCTCCGCAACGGCAAGCAACTGAGCGTCGATATTCCCAAGGGACCGTTGGGTGCAACCGTTGGCGTCACTTCTTCAAATGAATGACGAAGCGGTAAAAGAGTGATCTTTTCAGGCTGACAAGTAAGTGGCAGGTTATTGAAGTTTGAGGTGGATGGCCGTGCCCGTATAGGCCACGCTCCTGGACTGGGTAGGCGAGAACGGAAAGCCGGCCGGATGATTCCTCGACACCAGAACGACCCGGAACGTGCGGCGGCTTAACATTCCGTCAAAGGTGCCGCTACGTTCACCGATCGCGAGCGTGCTTGTCTTGTCTTCCCAGCGGATGGGAATCTCGGAAAAGGCTCCCTTCTCGTAGTCGAACGTCGTGCCCTGATCCTCATACAACGTAAACTGTCCGTCAGCGCCGGCATAGACGTAAAGCGTGATGGGGTCGGCAGGCTTCTCGCCGACGTACTGCATCGCTGGCTGGTAGGGAATGATCGATCCCGCCCGGACGAAGATGGGGATCTGGTCGTATGGCGCGGGGACTGAGAACGTGCCGCTTGCGGCTGGCCGGCCGGTCCAGTAATCGTACCAGGCGACTGCGGGCGGCAGGTAGACGCTTCGCGCACGCTGCTGGTAATGCGTGATGGGAGCAACCAGAAGGGCCGGACCAAACATGAACTCATCGTTCGATTCGCGGGCAATGCGGTCCTGGGGAAAGTCCATCACCAGCGGGCGGAACATCGTGTAATCACGCTGCGTGGTCCAACCGGCCTGTGAGTAGATGTAGGGAAACAATGCGTAGCGCAATTGATCGAATTTCAACTCTGCGTTATAGGCTGGCGAGCCAACCCCAAGCGTCCACATTTCGCGCGGCCGCAGTTCGCCGTGCACGCGCAGAATCGGTGTGAACGTGGAAAGCTCAAACCAGCGCGCATTCAACTCTCGCCATTCATCCTCGTCGGCAGCGGTCATCGGCTCATTGGCAAACTTGTTTTGCATGGTGTAGCCGCCCGTGTCCATCGTCCAAAAAGGAAGGCCGGAGATGCTGGCGCCCAGCCCCGCTGGGATCTGTTTGGCCAGTGCGGTCCAGGTAGAAGTGATATCGCCCGACCAGGTGACGGTGGAATAACGCTGCTCACCGGCAAAACCTGAGCGCGTGAGGATGAAGACACGCTGGTTGGGAGCGGCCAGCCGTTGCCCAATATAAACGCCGAGACTGTTCTCCAGTGCGTAGCCATTCAACATGCGCGATCCCGTTCCCAGAAAAGTGGGATTCATGTGTGTGCGTTGGCCGTCGAGCGTAGGCGGCGAAGGCAGCAGATCAGGTTCGGTCGCATCCATCCACCACGCATCGACACCCTTCGAGAACAGACCTGTATCGATCTGCGACCAGAACAGCCTACGCGCGCCTGGGTTGAAAGCGTCATAGAAGGTATAGGGCTGGTCGATCCAATCCTTGACGTGCTCTTCAAGGTTGGGCAAATACAGATAGCCTTTCGCGGCCATCGCCTTGGCGTTCTCTGTATTGGGATTGAACTTGCCCCAAACCGAGATCATCAGGTGTGCATGCTCAGCGTGAAGCGCCTGGATCCAGCCGTTGGGATCGGGAAAGCGCGCGGGATCGAACTCGTGCGAACCCCATGCATCGACATGCCAGTATTGCCAGTCCTGCACAATATTGTCGAAAGGAATCTGTCGCTGACGGAATTCCTTCACCACATCCAGCGACTGCTGCGAGGTCTCGTAGCGCTGGCGCGATTGCCAAAGACCAAAGGCCCAGTTGGGCAACATGGTCGCTTTTCCGGTGAGCAGGCGGTAGCCGGCAATCACATGGTCGATTGATGGGCCGTAGACGAAGGAGTAATCGATGCCATCGCCCACCTCGGACCACAACGAAGTGTCGTCGTCCGGCGCCGGCGTCTTCCACAATAATTCGAGGGTGTCCTGTTGCTCGGGATCGTTTTCGATCCGGATCGAATATTTGCGCCCCGCCTCAAGATGCACGCGAATCTGATCGTTGGAAGTGAGCCAGTTTTGCCTCCAATGATCCATGACCAGCTTTCCATCGAGCCACACACGGATGCCGCCGTTCGAGTAGGCCCGAAACTGATAGTCGCCTGTCGTAGGCGGAAGAATCGAACCGGTCCAGGATAGCTTCTTTCTCATCCGGTGGCCGCCGGTGGTCTCAGGATGCTCGAGCTCAGCCTGGCTAGGGCGCAGATGAATGGAGAGATCCGCGGTTTGCCGGGGCGGCTCCGAGCCATCAGTCGGCGCCACAGTCAGTCCTCCCGCTGTGCCGCTCGCGTCATATAAGTCAGCTGCCGGAATCGCGGTGAATGGGCGGAGATCGCCAAAGCGGGTAAACGAAGTGTTGTCCCAGAGAATCCCGTAGCCCTTCGAAGAGACGAGAAAGGGAACCACAACGTTGGTGTTGTGCTGCCACAGATCCAGGTCGTAGCCCTTGATGTCGACGACGCCCAATTGCATCTGGCCCAGACCATAGAGAGATTCGGCTTCCTGCGACTTCCACTTTTGCTGGATGTGAAAGGTATTCTCTCCCTGCACTTGAGCCGGATCGAGCGCTCTGCTGCCTGGAACTTCAGAGAGGAGCGGACGCCCGGCGCTATCAGCAAACGACACGGCACCGGTTCCACGATCGACGGTCACGCGCAGTTCTGTTGTGGCCAGGGTGAACCCCGCGGGCGATTCGCTGATTGTGAAGGGTGTCGTGCCGGGTGGAAGCGCGACCCGATCGATCGAAGTTCGGCCAAAAAACTCCGGGGAATTGGAAATCTCGACCCGCACTATGCCGGCGGAGATCACCTGGAGACGCAGCTCGCCTGAGGGCAGACGTAGAATCATGCCGTCGGGCTGCCGCTCCATCGTGATCGGAGCCGCGAGGGACGCGCATGCCGAAGGACCAACACAAATCACGAAGACCAAGCCGTAGAGATACCGCATTACGCGTGAAAGCCGGTTGCGATCTGCCTCGCGCAGTTGTTCGTCTGTTGCCAACTCGTTGGCCATAGCAAAACGGTCCAGCCGCGGCGGGGCTTCGAAAGCGAACCTTGGTGAAAATCGATTAGAAGCGCTGCATTCTCCGAATCCGCTTCGATGGTTCTGCATTGAGAGCACTCCTTCCTTAGGATTGTCTCCCCTTCTCCGAGCGATCCTTGGGAGGTTCACTCATTTCCTGGTCCCCCGCTCTTCACTTGTCCGTAGACGGCAAAACCAGCGTGCTGAGGGTGACGATCTCCCCAGGTTGAATCACAATCTTCGCGGGTATTGGCTCCCGGTTGTTTTCGGAATACTGGCTTACGCGCTCCATCTCGTTCCATCTTGTCCCCGGCCAGTTGACATTCAGCGTCTGCGGAGCGGTCCCGCGATTAGTTGCGATCAACGTGCGTGCATTTTCTTTGCCTTCATATGCGCTCACCAGTAAGTCAGGGTTGGAACTGCTGGCATCCACGCGGACCATGCCTTCAGGAAGATGCCGGCTGTAGGCTCCCAGCACTCGGAGTTGGTAACTACTGGCGACCGGAATGTCGTCATGATAGCGATCAGGTACAAGCAGTGAGCGCGTCGCGCCAAAGTTGGGCTGCTCCACATCAAGAATTAGCCAGCAGTAAGCCAGTCCGATTGAGTCAAGCAACGTCATATTCTTGTGGTAAAGCTGTCCCACGTTGAAGGCCACGCGATAAGAGGCATTCTGCAGCCGAATATTGTTAAGTGCGATTTCGGTGGCCAGAAACGGCTTGTCGCCGTTGGCCTGACGCAATGCTTTGAACTGATCGTCGAAGGAATCCGGGTCGGCAAAGTGATCCTGGTAATCGTATTCATGCGACGCTGCTATATCAATCTTGCTCCACACTTCAGGGTCGGACCTTAAAGTGTTTCCGACCTCCGTTCCGGTCGCCACATTGGAGGCATCGGGCATTTGAATCTTCACGTCCTCAAAACCAGCGGCGTCAAGCTCACGGCGCAACGTCTTCACCATCTCAATACTGATTTCCTTCGGTTCCTGAACCTCGTTTTGAATCCCTATCACGTCCGGTGCGCGGCCAGTTCTTTCTTTCTCAATGCGCGCATAGGTAACCATCGCCCGCGCCCACACGCTGGGATTGGCGACCTCCCTATGCTCCTTGCTGTCCGGGTCGGTGTAGTCCTCGGTGGCCCAGGAGGGCAATGCCCACATTTCATAGATAACCTTGCCGCCCAGCTTCAGGGTCTGAGCGTTGTACGCAAAGTCGGAAACCTCCCCGTTGGGGAAGTCATCCCCGTAGTAATGCGGCTTGGCATCGGCAAGGTTATCCAGGTTGGACATATCCGGCTTTAGCTTGGTACCCATCGGGTATTCGCGATCGATGAGAAGGTTATATTGAGAGAGGATGCGCCAATATTCTTTCTTGCCTTTTTCGCTCAGGGAATCATATGCAGGGATGCTTGGACTTCCGCCGAATCCGTAGATCGTCTGATGCCGAACGGTTGCATCTACCAATATGTTTGTTTCCGAAGCTTGCAGGGGAAGCAGGGCGCCGGCAAGCTCGATATGCCGGTTCCTCGGCCCTTGAAATAGGAGCTGATGACGGCTCACGTCGAGCATGCAGTTCTGCTGTACCACCAAAACGCCATTTATAAGGACACTGAGCGATAAATGTGCGTCGAGCGCCACCGTGATCGAATGAATCGCGCTTGGCTCCTGAACCACCATTTCCTGAACTATTCTCTCGGGGTTGGTGGTGTGACTATCAAGCAAGCCATAGGAGTCGTTGTACCTTTGATAGACCCGCATCGTAGTGTGGCTAACCTCAATCGTGAATCCTCCCTCTCTTCCAGTGAAGATCCAGCTCAACTTCGCTTCCCGTGGAAAATCGCTATCGAGCACGATGGTTCTTGAAAAGAATGCTGGTAAACGCTCAGGGAAGAATACGCGGGGCAATTCGGGCCCCCGTCCCCATACCTGGGAAAGAGGGCCATCGGAAGCAAATTGAAAATGCTGTGCGGCCTGGGTCAATGTCTGATTTGCCGCCGGCGCCTGTGCCATGACCTGGCTGAGCGTTAGTTGCAAGGGACATATGGAGAGCACAAGAATCGATAAAGTCTTCGTTCGGGACACAATGTTCCTCCGGTTATCTTACTTGCTTTGCTAAATACAAGGGAGCCCGATGGAGGGAAAGATAGCGTCACAGTGAGATGGTGACCAAAGCTAGCCCCACCGAGCTTCGAGTTAGGAAATGAAGGCAAATCAAGAAATCAGTTATGAACTTCTAACGATGAAGGGCGACATTTTTGCCCTTAAGCTTGCCTTCGACGATTTGGCCACCTGAAATAGGAGAGCTTCTGGTCAGATTTGAAGAAAGTGCCCCGCTCGCCTGAGTGAAACGGGGCACCTGCTTCAATGGCATTCTTGCCCATGCCTGCTTATGGGTCTAGAAGCTCACCTTACCGCCTAACTGGAAGACTCGAGCGCTGTTGCTGGTTCCTGTTATTTCGCCAAAGGATCCCGAACTAGGATTGCTGGAGTTCGGATTGCTGAAACTTGGATGGTTTAACACGTTGAAAGCTTCAATGCGCAAATCCACGGTAAGCTTCTCCTTAATCGGAAAGAGGCGTGACAGCTGGGCATCGGAGTTCCAGAGCATGGGACCGTAGAAAGAGTTTCTACCTATGTTTCCGTAGGTTCCCAGGGCTGGAGCGTTTGCGGCACAAGACGCTTGCCCGTAAGTGCAAAAAGCAGCCTGATTCAGATACGACCGAGTCGCCAGAGTCGCGGCTCCCGCGTAGATCTTTACATAGTTGTACGGGTTGACGCCGGGTATCCGATTCGGGCGATCGTTGCCGACATCGGTCAAAGATCCATCCGTTCCGGCACTCACTGTAAACGGCTGCCCACTGGTGATATGGACCAGCGGGGCCAACTCCCAATTATTAACGACATACCCGAGCACGCCGTGGAGCGGAAAGGCACTCTTGGCGATAAGGGACGCATTGAAGATGTTTTTGTTTTCGGATCCGCACAAACCATAGTCCATTCGGGGGTTGGAAGGGTTTTCCACCTGCGTGGCGCTGATATCGCCCTGGGGGTCGACGTCATTCATGCACTTGGACCATGTGTAGTTCGCATCCAGACTAAAGGTGGACGAAAGGCGATGCTGAACAGTGAGTATCAAACCGTTGTAGTTGGAGTAGGCCGAGTCCGATTCAATTAGCGAGCCGCCGCCGCCGCCCAAGTACTGGTTGCCTTGCGTCGGATTCGCAATCGTGAGAGCGAAACGCGAGTTTTCGTTTCCTGTCGTGGAACAATTTGTTCCAGCAGTCCCTGGCTTTACGGCAGCAGGACCCGTGGTAACGATTCCGGCGCAGCCAGTGCCACCGGCGCCCCATACTCCGGGGATGAACACCGCGGGACTTAGCGGGATGCCCTGCGGCATATGTTGGGTTCTGCTTCCGACGTACTGGGCTTCGACCATCCAGCCGCGTGCAAGCTGCTGCTGAATGCTGGCGGTCCACTGGAGAGTGTTGGGCGGTTCCCACTGCGGCTGCGCCACAATGTATTGGCTCTGCGCAGGGAAGATTGCAGCGGCGGCCGTCGGGACAGGAGGCATCGGGAATGGGCTGCTGTTTACGCCGCCCACCTGAGCGCAACCATACCCCGTGCCGCCGATCAGCCAGGGCTCACTGAAGCACAACTGGTTGGATGTGTTCGGGGTCGTATTCGTGGCAAATGGCGGGCTCTGCTGCACACGTTGGGTGATGAAGAAGTTTGGATCGTCATAGGCGAGCTCGGAGCCTGCGCGGACCACCGTCTTGCCATTCCCGAACACATCGTAGGTCACGCCGAAGTTCGGATTGAAGTGGAGCGGGGTGCCCTTGGTCAAACCGGCAGGTACCCCTTTATCCCCGTAATAAAACGATCCTGCGGGAGCCGTGGGGTAAACGGTACTGACCTGGTTTGCCAGAAACGCGGCATCATTGAACTGCATTCCGCGATGAAAAACGTCCGGGGGGACGAAGTATGGCTGCCAGCGAATGCCGGCGACCACCGTCAGTCGCTTTGTCGCATGAAACGTATCCTGCGCGTAGAGCGTGGTGATTGGCCCGCGAAGCGCGTTTTGCTGAGGCCGGCTTTGATTGAAGCCGGTGGGGTTCATCGATCCATCGAGAAAGTCCAGATTGGCGTCGCCAGGAGACGCGTTGGTGGAGCTTCCTACGCCCGCCCCGGAGCCGGTTGGACCGTTTCCGCTGTAGATGCCGCTGAAGCTGAATGTCCCGTTACCGTTGTAGGTATTGTTGAGATTGAGCTCGTTTCGAATATACCCTCCACCGAATATAAACTGATGCTTGCCTTTGACCCAGGTGAGGTCGTCGGCGATCGCGAAGGGAGTGTTGTCATTGATGACGGCCTTGGAGTTCGATCCACCGCCGATACTGAAGCCGTGGTTCTTGCCCGATGTACTGTCGGAGAGTTGCAGACCGATTGGCTGATACTGGAAGATAGTAATCCCAAGAGTAGCGGCATTGATGTCTGCTGAGTTATACCCTCTAAGGTTCCTTCGCCGAATTCCCGTGAGATGGACCGAATCTACAAGATTTGACGTGAAAACGTGATTCCAGCCGATGGTCAGCGATTGCGTCTGCTCAATGTTTCCCGAGTTCGCGGTAAGCAGAATGTCTGTCGGGGAATAGAAGGCGGGAGCCTGGTAGCCGTCGAGGTAGTACGCGACGTACAAGCTATTGGTGGAGTTGATGGTGTAATCGACGCGAGTGTCTAGCTCTTTATCGAAAAACTCACTTGGGAGGGCGTAGTAAACCAGCCCGCAGTTGTAGGGGTCGCGTGCCGGGTTGATGGCGGGTAAGTAGGGCTCAAGCTTTAGCGCTGAAGCGTTCCAAGTCGGAGGCGAGGCGTATTTGTTTCCAGGCAGAAGCAGACCGGTGATGGGGTCGAAGAGCTGCTGAGGCTTTCCGCAGTTGTTTGCCGCAGCGCCCGGAGGCGGATCGGTATTGGAAAAATCACCCTGCAGGTTGGCCGCGGTCGGAACATACGCGGTGGAATTGGCGGAAGCCGAGTCGGATTTTTCCCACTGGTATGCGAAAAAGAAGAAGAGTTTGTCCGTGCCGTTAAAGAGTCTTGGTATGCGAACGGGGCCTCCGAACGTCCCTCCGTATTGATTTTGATGTAACGTATCTTTCCCTGCGGCGAAGAAGTTCGTGGCGTCGATGAAGTTGTTGCGCAGGAATTCGAATCCCGAGCCATGGAAGGCGTTCGCGCCTGAGCGCGTAACGATATCTACCGCAGCCCCGGAGTGCATGCCATTCTGCGAGCCGAGAACCGACGTTTCCACGCTGAACTGGCTGACAGCGTCGGGGAACGGCAAAGGCAGGTTGGTGCCTCCCATGAAGTCCACATGGACGCCGCCATCCAGCGTCCAACTGACTGAATTTCCCGGGGCTCCGGCAATAGAGAGGCCCGTGGATTGCCAGGTGAATTTGCTCCCCGTCGAGTCACCCGGGTTATTGGCAAATTCGGCGCCGGCGAACTGTATCAGATTTGTCAACAGACGCCCGTTCAGCGGCATCTCGGTGACTTCATTCGAGTCGATTGTCTGCTTGAACGAGGCGTCTTCGGTCTGAAGCGCAAGATTCTCGGTCGTCACCATAATCGTCTGAGCCTGCCGGCCGACCGTCATGGTGACATTAAGAGAGATGTTGCTTCCGACCTCGAGAACGTTGTTGGTCTTGACGAAGGTCTCGAAGTTGGGGGCGGTAACGGTGAGGGTATAGGTCCCGATGTTAATGTTGGGGAAGCTATAGATGCCGCTTCCGTCGGATTTGGTGTTGAGCGTCAGGCCGGTGGCGCTTTCGGCGAGGGTGACGGATGCGTTGGCCACGACCGCGCCAGTCGAATCCGAGACAATACCCTGAATGCTGCCCTTCCCGGCTTCCTGTGAATGGGTGCGTAATGAGAACAGCAATAATGCTGCACAGCAGAAGACGGCTGCGCAGCGACGTAACACCATTGGCAGTTTGATGCGTTTGGACTTCACTGTATCCTCCAGAATTGTTGTGGGTTATTGACTGTCTGAATGACTGTTGATTCCCGTCTCATCGTTGAAAACTGGCCGTCGCATCTAGAACAATTTCCCGACCCGCATTCGACTTTTTCGAGGCACCATCTGATTTTCTGAGATTCGTACGGGTAGGCATGGCTTTGCCGCGGCATCGACTAACCGCGATTGATATTGTTCTTCTGTGTCCGGAATTGGACAAAGATGCTTTTCCCCGTTCGCCGATTCCTTTCGTTAGCCCCACATAGAATGTGCGAATGCATCGTCGTAACGGCGACCGAGCTCAGTTGATTCTCGATGCCCCAATGACCTGCACAGAACTGCGGTTCCAACGGGCATCTCACTTGCGAAACAGCCGAATTCTACATGCGATGGTCTGCGCCGCGCAAGGCATAGTTTGGGGGAAGATTCGCAGCCTTGATGGGTGGCCGATTGTTTGCTGTGAGGGCCATTCTCAGGTAGTACAAATGGGCCATAACGCTGTACGGATCGTGGGTCTTGCGGGACTTTCCGGCTTCGACTTCATTCAGGTACTGCTGGACGGAGAATTCAAAACTGCGGCTCTTGGCTGAGACCGCTTCAGGTGCTGTGCCCATGATGGCCGCACGACGAAGTTCAGCCTCTTTGTCGATGAGGCAGCTTGAGCACCATCCGCAAATCGACCCACAGCCTTAGCCTTCTTGCGGGAGCCCACGTACCAGAACAGTTGGTAGGCTTCGCCTTCAGGTAGGTCGCTGAGACGCTTGCCATGCTTTTTGTAGCCGGTCTTTGTGCGAATGTAGAGTGCGGCAGTGCGGTTCGCCATCTTTCTCGTCTCCGGTGTAGGGAAACCGAGAAATCAGCGATTGAGGCGAAATTAGTAACAGATTTCTAGTAACACAGAACTTAAAGCTCTTAAAATCAATAGAATAAGTAGCTGGCGGAGAGAGGGGGATTCGAACTTGTTTACAACTCTATGATCTTAAACATGATACCAGATATCTTTTTTGAACTACATCCCTTTATGCATTGCCCGTCTCTCTGACGAAATACCTACAGAAAAGCCCAGAATAGTTGTCGCGCTGAATCGCTGCATCCAAGCTCCACCGGGAGCAGGTTTCCAGCCCCAGGCACCCATGCCTCGCGAACGACGCGCCACGATGCGCAGAGGGAAAGGTTCGCGGTTGCAAGAACATAGAGGGTGGCGCTTTATGCTTCTTTAGGATGCCAGTTGACGGCGAGGCTCTCGTCGAAATGATCGGTTGAGTTTGCGCCTAGATTGACCTTGACCTCCCGCGCGCTCAGCGGTTTGCTGAAGCGTTACTGCCAAGTGGGGACAAACCTCTCCGACCTCTGTCAATGAGTGTGTGGATGACAGCCGGGCTGCGAGTACCTGACGACCTCTCAATCATTGGGTTTGACAACATTCATATAACGCAGATGACGATTCCGCCTTTAACCACCATTCAGATGTCGTGCTTCGATTTGGCTCGGGAGGCGGTTGTGGCGCTGAGGGCGCACGTAGAGCAGACGCCGGCGCCGAAGCGCGACTATCCCATCGAGACCCAGCTGGTGGTTCGCAAAACCACAGGATTTCCCAGGGGAACCATGCTCCATCTTCGAAAAAGGGGAAGGGGCTCCAAACCAGCCTCGCATAGCCAGTCTTCGATTGCTTGAGGAACACCCGAAATGGCCCAGGAGAGGTGATTACCGGTGGTGTTCTAATCTGAGTTTCGCGGGGGCGATTGGTCATCGGGTCGCTCCCGATTCAATATGGATGATGATTTTGTAGTAGGTATTCCAAGGGCCGGCGCCACCAACTGCGCGTTTTGTGTTGATTTCCTCGACTACGGTCTGCCGGGCATTGATCAGAGCGGGGTGCATTCTTCCCCGCCTTTTCCGGATCGGCATGCTATTTGGAGAGGCCAACGCGCCGCATGAGATTGACAAAGCGCGGGTCGGAGCGCAATGGGTCAAGACAAGGATCTATCTTCAGATATAAAAGCCCCACATCATGCGCATCATAAGCTTCTTCAAGCCATTTGAATGCTTCCTGTTTCTTGCCCAATCCGGCATAGACAAGGGCTATCTCGTACCTCCCGACGCCATTATTCTGCACGTGCTCCTGCAATTGCGCGATGGTCCGCCGAGCCGCGACGACTTGACCTGCGCGGGCATAAGCGTTGCCCAAATGACCCAGGGAATCCGGTCCGTTCCCTGACTTCAGGAATTCAGCGATAGCCTCAGCGTATCTGCCTTTTTCAGCGTAGACATCGCCCAACAGAAAACTCCAATCGGGCGGATTGATGTCCAGTGCGCGGACTCTCAGGATCAGCGAAAGTGCCTGGTCGTATTGGTGGGAGAAGTAATAGATGAACCCCTCTGCGTGGAACGAATGCCATGAAACAGGATCGAGGTCCACGCCTCGCTGTACTTCGGCAAGCGCCTCGGGCAGGCGCCCAGTCCGCACCAGGTAAAACGCATACTTCTCGTGGATTGATGCGGAATTGGGATTGAGTTCAAGAGCTTGGTGAAATTCGGCTGCTGCGGTTGCCCAATCCCAGTCCAAACTCATCGCAGTATTGGCGAGTTCTGCATGCCCTTCAGGCAGCGAGTCATCTAGCTCGATGGCCCTGGTTGCTTCAATCCGCTGCTCGGAAAATGCTTCCTTGTAAGCCATGCGGCCCGATTCGCCCATCCGGCCGTAACAATTCGCCAATGCCGCATGGGCCTGCGCATAATTCGGGTTCTTTTCGACCGCCTTCTGGAAATAGGCGACGGCACTCCTGCAATCGTCGGCGTCCAACTGGAGAATGCCGCGCAGGTATGAGTCCTGGGCTTCCGGGTCGACGGGCCGGCTGCGGGCAAGGCGCGCCTGCTCCTGCGGTGTCACGTTGATACTGATCTGGTCGGCGATCGCCTGTGCCACTTCCCCTTGCCACGCAACAACGCTAGTAAGATTCCGGTCGTAGGTGTGCGCCCAGATGGGACGATCCTTCCTGGCATCGATGAGTTGCACGCTGATGCGCACTTCGTTGCCGTCGCGCAGCACTCCGCCCTCAACCACGCCGTCCACCGACAATTCATGAGCAATTTCGGGCAGATTCTTCGTCGTGCCTTTGTAGCTCATGGCCGAAGTGAGGGAAATGACGCGCAGTGTGGAAACCTGGCCCAGGTCGTTGATCAACTCTTCCGTCATTCCGTCGGCGAAATATTCCTGCTCCGGATCCGCGGAGAGGTTTTTGAGTGGAAGGATGGCCACGGAGCGAATCTCGCCCTGTGCAATTGACTCGCCATACCACCTCTTGAAGGCGAAGAAGCCGATCGCCACGGTGAGGGCTAATGCGAGTCCGACGCCGGCCAGAACGCGAGACAATCGGCGCAATTCCCGCGCGGATCGAGGGGGACCCGCTGCTCGCGCCGCGGCACTCTCAGTCAACAGCTTTTTGCTTTCTGCAGCTTTCTGCCCCACTTGGGGCTGTGAGTCAGCTTTGCTTTGCTGCTGAGTCGTGGTCTCCGATGGCTCGAAGATGAACGTTGGTACGTAGGATCCACGCGGAAGTTCGATGCGCACAGCCGACTTTTTGTCCGTCTCAAGGTAGTATTCTGCCAGCTTCTTGCGAAGCTCTGTGGCTTTGACGCGCACCACGGAGTCATTTCCCGTGTCGTAGCCGATCGGGCGCCCGAACATCTCAGCCCCGATCATCCGCTCTCGCAGGCCATCGACGTCGCCTTTCAGAGCGTGCCCAACTACGAGGTGGAGAAAATCCTGGGTCCGTTTACTTCCCGCGAATGCACGACTCGCTATGACTTCCTGGAGATGGCGGCGAACCAAACCGATTTGCTCTGAACTGAGCACCCCCGGATCGAAGGAAGAATCGGATGTGGTCATGACACACTCAGTTTCCCTTTGGTACATCACTATACCACCACATGTAACATCTCCTCGGAGGGGTAAAGGGCCTGACAGTCTCTCAGCATAAAGTTATGTAAATTAACCGCTTATATGCAACAAACGTCCCAACTAACCGTTAATAGCATTGCACATCCACGGTTCCGGTGTTCGAATGGCCACGCTCTTCAACCGAGCGGCGCACGGTTGGATATTGCGGCTCTCCAGATTGCCCGGTCCCAATAACTTTAGGCCTGGGTCTACTGGTTGAGCAAACGTTTACCGATTTAGATTCTGAACGAAAGCATGGATCCCCTCAGAGCCCACACTCGGCAGTTGGCCAGGCCACGCGCGGCGTACGGCGCAATTCGAGCTTGTCTCTTGGGTTGGGTGGTCTGGTGCGGGCTATGTTCTCTCATTCTGGGAGGTTTGCAGGCACCGGCACAAACGCCCGTGCCAACCGCGACGGTCCAGGGCGCGATGCAACAGGGGGCCGAAGCGATGACCTCGGGCAACTTCAGCGCCGCTGTAACTGCGTACACGACGGTCACGCAGGAGATGCCTAGTTTCGCCGAGGGGTATTTCAATCTTGGCCTGGCCTTGCAGCAGGCGGGTCAGTTGGATGATGCACGAGCCGCGCTCGAAAAGGCGCTGCGTCTCAAGCCCGGCCTGCGCGGTGCCAATCTGTTTCTGGGCATCGTCGCCTATCGCGAGAATCGTTTCAAGGAAGCCGGCGACGATCTGCTGCGTGAAACCCGGCTGGATCCCCATAGCGCTAAAGCGTTCATGTGGCTGGGTCTTTGCCGCTTGGCTCAGAACGATGCGCAAGGTGCGATCGCTCCACTCGATAAGGCCTACGAGCTTGATCCTGCCGATGCGGACATCCTCTATCATCGCGGGCATGCCTATTTTCTGGTAGCGAACGCCTCGTACGCCGCCATGTTCAAGCTGAATTACGATTCCGTGCGCGTGCATCAGGTTCTGGCCGAAGCTTATGCGCAAGCCTATCGCAACCAGGAGGCGATTTTCGAGTTCGAAGTTGCGGTGAAGATGGCGCCCCATCAGCCGGGACTCCATGAAGAGCTGGCCGATCAGTACTGGGTTATAGGGCAACTCGACAAGGCCACCGACAGTTATCGTGAGGAGCTGCGGATCGACCCGTATGCTGATTCCTCCATGTACAAATTGGGCAGTTTGCTGGTTCTCAACCAGAACCCGGAGGAGGGCGTCAAGCTTCTGCGCGACGCACTGCGGGCCGACCCTTCACTGAGCGACGCGCACTATTATCTCGCCAGCGGATTGATGAGTCTGGGCCAAGACCCGGATGCGATTCACGAATTCGAACTGGCGATCGCCGCCGATCCCACCAACAACCGCGCTATGAGCTCTTATTACAAGTTGGCGCAGCTCTATCGCAAGCTGCACGACACGCCGAATGCGCAAACTGCAATGCAGAACTTCCTGCGCATGAGAGCCCAGAGCAAGGCGCAGCAGGACCGCTACGATGCACAGGTTGTCCGCAAGAGAACGGAGCTCCCGGTGGCGGACCCGGAAAAGATTGCCATGTCCGATGAGCCGGGGGCCAAATGAATCATTTGCCTGGTGCGGCAGCCGCCTGCGCCGGGTTCAAGCCGCTCCGTGGGGCGGCAAAAGAGCGGCCATCATGCGAGAAAGGTTCAAGAAGCGCGGGAAACAAGAAACCGTTTTGCTAAGGAGGCAGAAATGACGGCAATTTCGATGCGCACTACAGAGTACGCTTGGGCAGTAAAGCGCGGATTCGCGTCGCTGGGAGCATGGCTGGCGTGCCTTGTCATGCTTTTTGGATTCGCCGCTCCGGCCTTGGCCCAGCTCGATACGGGCTCCATCGCCGGAACCATCCTCGATCCAGCAGGCAGGGTGGTTGCGGGGGCAAGCGTGAGCATAAGTGGCGTAGATACGGGAACCGCCTACTCGACACTCAGCTCATCCACCGGCTATTACACATTCCCCTCCGTTCACACCGGAAGGTACGATCTTTCGGTAGTCGCGGCAGGATTCAAGACGGCGATTCGCCACGGAGTTGTAGTCTCGGTCGGCGCCAACAGCGCGCAAGACATCAGCCTCGCAATCGGTGCGGCATCTGAAACGGTGAGCGTGGCGGCCGGCTCCCAAACCCTCGAATCGGATACCTCGACGATCGACGACTCCATTCAGCCCGAGCAGGTAAATCAGCTCCCCTTGACGGTGGGCGGCTGGCGTTCGCTGGAAACCCTGGAAACCCTGGTGCCCGGCATTGTGTCCGTGGGCGTTGCCACCGCCGGCACTGATCCGATCAAGATCGATGGCGGTCAAGAGATGGGAACCGACTTCCTGGTCGACGGCATTACCACCAACCGCCAGGAGAACGGCTCCGGCAGCTTCGGCATCCTGTCGCCGTCAGTGGATGCGGTCAATGAATTCCAAGTGAGCATCGCCAGCCTGCCCATTGATGAAGGCAGGACCACCGGCGGCCTGGCCAACTTCAACACCAGAGGCGGCACCAACGACTACCACGGCACGGTTTACGAGTTCTACAAGAACGCTGGATTCGACGCCAACGGTTGGTTCAACAACGGCTATATCGCCCAGCAGGGAGACACAAAAGCCGCACAACAAGAATATAAGCGTCCGGCCGACTCCAAGAACGACTACGGCGGCAATCTCGGTGGCCCCATTCGCATTCCCGGCCTCTATAACGGGAGGAACAAGAGCTTTTTCTT
This sequence comes from Occallatibacter sp., assembly GCA_049512795.1. Taxonomy (GTDB): domain Bacteria; phylum Acidobacteriota; class Terriglobia; order Terriglobales; family Acidobacteriaceae; genus Telmatobacter. Next base: position 37,007 of record JBEKWT010000001.1, on the reverse strand, counting down.
CTTCAACTGGGAGCAGTGGCGCCAGACCTATGGCGGCACGATCACCAGCCAGTTGCCCACCCCGGCCGAGTTGGGGGCCGACGGCCAGGATTTCGACTTCTCGGCTCTGCTTGGGACAACACCGCTCGGGACTTCTCCTTGCGGTGAGACCGTGTATCCGGGCGAAATCATGGACCCGCAGTATGACAACACGACTGTTCCCTGCCGTTATGCCGGATTCGGGCAAACCGTCACCGGCACTCCGGGTCACTATACGGTTTCAGGCTCCCCGACCAACAAGATTCCGATCACCCGCGCCAGCTCGGTCGCCAAGAACATCGTGAGCACGTATCTGATGCCGCTGGCGGATGAGGAGGTATCGGGAAACAGCTCCTACAACTATGCCTATCGCAGCATAGGCCACGTCACCAACACCGCATACAGTATCCGGTTCGACCAGAATCTCGGCGCCAAGCACAAGATCTGGGCATTCTTCAACTCGCGCGAAAACACTGACTCGGGCGGCAACTCCAATATGCCGGTGCCCATTCAAACCTGCTGCGGCACGGTCAATCAGTTAGGGAAACTCACCCGCGTGGGCTGGGACTGGATTCTCACCCCGACATTGGTCAATTCACTGACTGTGGGCGGCAACCGCTCGAATAACATCAACAAATCCAAAGCCTCGCAGTTGGGAACGGACTGGGATCAGAAGCTGGGCATCATCAACGGATTCAGCAACGATTTCCCGGTCTTCCAATTTAACGGCAACACCTTCCCCCAATTGGGTCAACAGGAAGACTCGACGGACACCGACAACGTAGTTGCGCTCAGCGACATTGTTCACTGGCAGCGCGGCGCGCACAGCTTCACATTCGGCGGCGAGGCCCAGTATCACCAGTATTCGTGGGTCAGCAAAATCGGCGGCACCTGCTCAGGCAACGCGGGTTGCCTGCAGTTCTGGCCCAACCAGACGGCTTCGGACGAAGACTTCTGGGGACAGGACGGCAACGCCTTCGGCGCCTTCCTGATCGGCGAAACCGGGGCGGCGAGCAACCTCAACGATCTGCATGATCCGCGCTGGATCACCCATTATGGGGCGATCTTTGGCGGAGATACATGGAAAATCAAGCCGAACCTGACGGCGAATATCGGCTTGCGCTGGAGCTACGACACGCCACGTCGTGAAGCGCTCGGCGACACCGCGATTTGGGATCCGACGCTTGTCGACGCGGCGACCATCGGTGGCACGTTGCCCCAGGCGCTGGGCGCTCTCGTCTTCGCCGGCAGGGGCGCGGGACGCAACGGAAGCAAGAACGAGACTTGGGGCAGCGTCTTCAAGAAGGACTTTGAACCACGTGTCGGCTTTGCCTGGGAGCCGGGCATTTTTTCCAACAAGTTGGTGATTCGCGGCAGCAGCGGAATCTACTACGGTCCGCTGGTTTATGCCGACTACGGTCAGGGAACGGTCCAGGGATTCACCGTCCAGGGAAATCTGTACACGACCGATCCCCTGGATGGCGTGCCGCTCGACAGCGGCCTGGCCGCATTGTCCACTTCGCCCGACCTCAGCCCCAATCAACTGGATGGCACCACCCTCACTGCGGATTATGTGGCGAAAAGCAACGGACGCCCCGGGATGGTTGAGAACTGGGCTCTTGAAACGCAATATCAAATCGACCCCAATCTCTTTATCACGGTGGGCTATCTGGGCATGCACGCTACTCACCTGCATGGCATGCTCGACTTCCTGAATGACATGCCGGACAAGGACATGGCACTGGGCGATTGGCTGAACTGGTGGGCTTATTATCCTCCCAACGCCGAAGGCGGATTCGGTGTGAACTCCATTGAGCCCTACTCCAACTTCAGTTGCGCCGCAGGCTGCACATGGCCGATCAACGAGCCAATATCGCAAGCTCTGCGTCCCTTCCCGCAGATTCAATACATCAACATGGATAGCTACCTGCAGAATCTCGGTCAGTCCACTTACGAAGCGCTCGAAGCTAAGGTGGAGCGACGCTTCCACAACGGCCTGAACATCCTGGCCTCGTACACCTTCTCCAAGACGCTCACCGACGCCGATGTGATTCAGCCTTACTGGAGCACGCTGCAAAACGGCGGCGCGGTGCAGGATCCTGAAAACCTCCGCGCTGAAAAGGCTGTCAGCAGTGAGGACGTTCCCAACAACTTCGTAGTCAGCTACATCTATGAACTGCCTGTCGGCAGTGGGAAGCACTTCGCAGGCAGCACGACCGGCTTTGTGAGTGCATTGATTTCGCACTGGAGCGTAAGCGGCATTCAGCACTACCAGGGCGGTCAGCCAATCAGCATCTTCGGCGCCACCGGCATTCCCGGCAAGAACTCCAGCGTTCGCTTCGATCGCGTTGCAGGGCAGTCGGTGAAGAACAAGAACTACACCAGCCCGCTGAACTTCAACTCAACCTCCAACGCTACGGCCTGCGCAACGGGCTACTTCAACTGCGCTGCGTTCTATGATCCCAACCTGTTCACCAACCGCGATCCCAACGGAGTCGGGGCCTCAGGCGAAGGCAATCCGTGGCAATTCGGCACCATGCCTCGCAATTCGGCCGACATCCGATGGCTCGGCTACAACGACGAAGACTTCGGCATCTCAAAGCTGTTTCCCATCAACGAACGAATTAAGGTGGATTTCCGCGGCCAGATGTTCGATGCCTTCAACCGCCATATCTTCGCCCGGCCAGTCTCCAATTTGAACTCCGGCGTGAACAACGTCGGCCAGATCGGCGGTTTGCAACTCGGGCCGAGAAATGTGCAGTTCGAGTTGAGGGTCACTTATTAACTTCTGCTCTTCGGGCGCGCTTTTATCGTCCAAAGGTCTATTTAATTTGGGCGCGGCCCCCGGAAGCATTTCGGGCGCCGCGCCTTTCCGGTCCATCGCACCAGATTCACCGATCAGGGGCATAAGTCCCCTTCACCATAGAGGAGAGTTGTCGTGCGTTCTACATTCCTGTTACTTGCCGCGCTCACCACAATCCTCGCGTCACAGGTCGAATGCCAGGAGCCTCACGCGCTGCAACTAAGCGGAGACTATCCCGTCACTCACGATCCCTCCATCGCCCGCGAGGGCGATACTTACTATGTCTTCGCCACAACCTCTAACGCGGCCGAAGGCCAGATGCCCATGCGCTGCTCTCACGATCTGCTTCAATGGAAGCTGTGCGGCCACGTATTCCCCAGCATTCCTGCTTGGATTCATGAGGCGAGCCCCACCACAAAGGAGTTGTGGGCGCCCGACATTTCCTACTTTCAGGGAAAATATCATCTCTACTACGCCTACTCGGCCTTTGGTGTAAATACCTCCGGCATTGCTTTGGCAACCAATGAGACGCTGGACCCCGAAAATCCGAATTACCATTGGCAGGATGAGGGCCTGGTCCTGAAGTCGACACGCGATGACAATTTCAATGCCATCGATCCAAATATTGTTCTCGACGAAAACGGGCAGCCCTGGCTAAGTTTCGGAAGCTTCTGGGGAGGCATCAAGATGCGCCGAATCGATCCTGCGACGGGCAAGCCGCCCGCCGCCGATCCGACGATATACTCCCTCGCGGCCCGCGTCATGCCCGCGGATCCTGACCCTCCCAAGCCTGGTCTGCCGGCCGACTGGCAAGCCATCGAGGCGCCATTTGTTGTGCACCATGGGGATTTTTACTATCTCTTCGTGTCCTTCGATCTGTGCTGCCGCGGCACCAAAAGCAACTATCGAACCATGGTCGGACGCTCGCGCCAGGTCACGGGGCCTTATGTGGATGCCGGCGGGAAGGCCATGCTTGAGGGAGGGGGCACGCAATTGCTAGTGGCCAACGGCCGCTGGCTCGGCCCCGGTGGAGAGTCAATCCTGCAGCGGCCCGAGGGAGATGTTATCGTTTTCCACGCCTACGACGCAGTCACCGGCAAGCCTGCACTTCAAATCTCAACTCTTACCTGGCAGAACGACTGGCCACATGCCGCGCTCGGAATTACCGGGGAATCCAAATGACGAGTCTCATGATCCGGCCAAATCAATCTCTTCAGCGCGCGATCGCAGTGCGTGCCCGAGTCTGGCTTGGATTTGCGTTTGCGGCGGGAGTCGCGTTCAGCGGCTGTGGAGGCGGCGGATCGACTTCCGGCGGCGGGGGCGGGGGAGGCACGCCCGACATGGGCACGCTGGCAGCGGTAAGCGACACAAACACCTACACGCTGACGAATGGCGCCAGCGGCATGGTGCTCGGCATCTCGGGGCAAAATCAGATCGCTGGCACGAATGTTGTGCAGGAGCCCACCAGCACGACCACACCTGACATCGACTGGCACTTTATGCCCATGAACGAGGACGTATATAACGTTGAGAACATGCTCACCCACCAAGTATTGGGCATAGAAAATTCTTCCATCTCAACCGGGGCGCAGGTGCTGCAATGGGCCGACAACGGCACCAATGACCACTTATGGCAGTTCTATCTGCTCAGCGATGGAAACTATCTGATCAAGAACGCGAACAGCGGCTATTTCCTCGAAGACGCCAATTCGGGCACGACAGAATCTGCCACCATCGACCAGGGCGCGCGAGCCACAAGCGGAACGGGATGCACCTGCCAGGAATGGAAGCTGACCTCGACCGGCACAGCGGCCTACCCCGCGCCGATGACTGTGACCGGGACCGGCATCTATGTACATGATCCCTACATGCTTCAGGACCCATCGACACACATCTACTGGCTCTATGGCACCCACCAAACGTTGGCTTATTCCACCGACCTCAGCACCTTCACGGATACGACCCTTTCAACGGCCGATGGGGCTTGCACCCAAGCCGAAGGAACCTATTGGCTGATCGACGACAATCACTGCCCGATCATCGGGCCCGACTTCACTTCCTGGACCGGTCTGCAGACTCCGCCTGCTGACAACAACGGCAAGAATATTGACGTATGGGCACCCAGTTTGCTCTTAGCGAACGGCACTTATTACCAGTACTACGCAATTCCCTACCAGCCTTCTACCGGAGCACAAGCGGTGATTGGCCTGGCAACCAGCAACACTCCCACTGGCCCGTGGACGGACGAGGGTTACGTTGTCACTTCGTGGTCTGGAACTACCAGTCCCGTCCCCTCTCCCAACCCATGGGGCTTTGCCGCGGGCACGACCTGGAACGCCATCGACCCGGCTCCATTCGAAGATGCCGCTGGGAATTGGTGGCTGGTTTACGGCTCCTTTTCGGATGGCATCCGCGTGCTGCAACTACAGACTCCGTCAACTGCGACTTCCAATGCGACGATCGGCCTTGCAGTCTCGAGCAACACCAGCACCTGGACCAAGGTGGCTTATCGCTCGGCCGGGGAAGAGGGTCCATTCATTTATCCCTGGGTATTCAACGGCACGCAGTACTACTATTACTTCGCGCCGATCAACGTTTGCTGCAATGGAACCTCCAGCACGTACCGCGAGATTGTGGGCCGTTCCACCTCGCCGGATGGACCTTTTGCCGACCGCGGCGGCGTGGCGCTGGCTTCCGGCGGAGGCACGATTCTGATCAGCTCGCACAGCAACGTGTATGGGCCGGGCGGAGCCAGCGTCTTTACCGATACAGGCAGCAACGGCTCCGAGTCATTGCCCACGATCGTCTACCACTACTACGACGGCAACAACAATGGAACGCCGACGCTGGGCATCAATCGCCTCGCGTTTACTTCCGATGGCTGGCCGTATATACAATGACAAGGGCCAATCCATATGATCGTTTTTCTTCTGGTTCTTGTCTTGACGGCAGCATCCGGATTATGTGCGCAAGAACCGGCGGTCACCGGTAACGCCATCCCGCAATCGAGCGCCGGTTCCCCGGGTGAGCCGATGCAACGGTCCAACGGCGGGATGGCGAGTGGCGCCCCTAAAGCGGCCGACTTCGACAGCCAGCACCGCCCGATCACCGCCGGCGGCTTTGTCAAGACCGGCCCGGTCATCTTTCAGGATATTGCCGCGGCTGCCGGGCTTACAACCTGGCGTCACATTGCGGGCACGCCTGACAAGCACCTCATTCTCGAGGCCAAGGGTCCGGGGGTCTGTCTGCTCGACTATGACAATGACGGCTGGTTGGACATCTACCTCGTCAATGGCTCAACCTACGATGCTCTTGCCGGCAGAGCCACTCCGCCGCATGCGGCTCTTTTCCATAACAACCGCGACGGAACGTTCACCGACGTGACGCAATCGGCCGGCGTAGCCAACGACCGCTGGGGTTACGGCTGTGCAGTTGGCGATTACGATAATGACGGTTGGCCGGATCTTTACGTGACCAACTACGGGGGAAACCGCTTGTACCGTAACAACCACGACGGAACCTTTACGGATATGGCTGAAAAGGCCGGCGTCACTGTTGATACCGGACAGGAGAAGGTGTGGTCCACGGGTGCAACCTTCGGAGACTATGACGGCGATGGGCACCTGGACCTTTTCGTGGCCGGGTACGTCCAGATGGATCTCGCTAATCCCCCGGTTTCCGGCAGCAAAGCAGCCGGTTATACTTACTGCCAATTTCGCGGCGTGCCGGTGATGTGCGGACCCCGCGGTCTGGCGGGCGAGCATGACCATCTCTTTCACAGCAATGGCGATGGCACCTTCACCGACGTGAGCAAGAAACTCGGAGTGGACAATCCCAACGGGTACTATGGTCTCGGCGCTCTGTTTGCCGATGTCAACAACGACGGCAAGCCCGACCTGCTGGTCGCGAATGACTCAACGCCCAACTACCTCTACATAAACAAGGGCGACGGAACATTCGAGGACGACAGTTACATGAGCGGCTATGCTCTCAATGCGGACGGCCGGGAAGTGTCCAATATGGGCATAGCGGTTGGAGACTATGAGAACAATGGACACCTTTCCGTCGTGAATACGGTTTTTGCCGACGATTACAATGTGCTTTTCCAAAACGACGGGACGGGGTTATTCACGGACGTCAGCTATCTTGCCGGGATTGCCGAATCCTCCATACCGTTTGTTGGTTTTGCGGATGGATTTCTCGATTACGACAACGACGGATGGAAGGATCTGCTGATTATCAATGGCCACGTCTATCCGCAAGTGGACCAGCACCCGGAATGGGGTCAAAGCTATGCCCAGCGCCCGCTGCTCTACCACAACCTGAAGAACGGCAAGTTCGAACTGGTCCCTGCCGTTGAAGGAACCGGCCTCGCCGTGGTGACCGTGGGTCGGGGCGCCGCCTTCGGCGACCTCTTTAACGACGGCAAGATCGACGTGATCATAAACGACATGGACGGAGTCCCAGTGCTGCTGCGCAATGTGAATCCAGACCACCATCACTGGGTCGAACTGAAACTGATCGGCGCGTCCAAAAGCCCTCGCGATGCGGTTGGAACGACGGTCTACCTCACTTCCGGCGGAATCCGCCAACGCGGAGACGTACTGAGCGGTGGCAGTTATCTCTCCTCGAACGATATGCGCGTTCACTTTGGTCTGGGAGATACAGCCAAGGTCGATGGGGTAGAGATTCACTGGCCCTCAGGCGCAGTGGAGAAGGCACTGCTTCCCGCCGTGGATCGAATTTACACCATTACTGAAGCCAAGGGCATTACCGGCGAGCTATGCGGTGAAAAACCATGCGCAGAAAAGAGTGCGGCCGGCAATCCAGAGCCACGAGCACATCCGTAGAGTCTCCTTACGCAAGCAAATGAACGGCTGGAACCTGCAAGGATTCCGTTTGGAGACATAGAACTTCTCATCGCGGATTCAGCACCAGAGCTCGAATGAAATGAGACGGCACCTTCGCCGCTTGGTTTCCTCCGCACCGGTCCGCCGCGGATTGTTGTCGTTTATGTCTCGCAAGTTGCGAGCGATTGCCCGCAATCAGAGCCCGCGTTGCTGCTTTGCGCAAAGGCTCATGTTGGGATGAATACGCCCGTATGGTTCTACTCTGAGCCGATTACACAACTCCGCTTCGCTGCTCCATCTTCGCTCCGGTTGAATCGCGAGCAATCAACCTGGGTTGAACCATGATCGCCTTGGGGCGCGCCGGTTTCTTTCTGGCAGTTAGTTGAATGACCAGATTCCCGACATACTCGCCAAGTGCATTGCAAGAGACATCGATCGACGATAGAGGCACTCGGAACGATTCGGCATAGCGAATGTTACCAGCGCCAATAAGTGCTATATCTTCTGGAATTCTGAGTCCGGCGGCAAGAATGGCATTCATTGCCCCAACTGCAGCCGGGTCGTTGAAGCAAAATACGGCATCGGGTCGCGGCTTCACTCTCAATAGCTTCTGCATGGCCTGACAGCCCGTGGTATCGCCCGACTCGTCGGAATGTCTGCGCCGTACAATGTATGATTCCGGAACCGAAATCTCGTGGTGACGAAGTGCTTGCCGGTAACCTTCCAATCTTCCCAGCGACGTGCTCGCCTTCTTCCCGCCTATATAAGCTATTCTGCGGAATCCCCTATCGATAAGGTGCTCTGTCGCCATCTGGCCGACCAGAAGATCGTTGGTTCCCACAAAATTGGTCTCAAAATCCTCATACCTGCGATCCAGCAGTATAAGCGGAACCTCCCCACCAATCTTGCGCAAATGCTTCGATGTCTCCTGACAGGAGGCAACAACCAGCGCGTCTACTCGATGGCGCATCATGCGCAAAAGCTCTTCCTGTTCCAGCCGCGGGTCGTCCTCGGAAGAAGAGATCACCAGCCCATATCCTCCCTTACGGATGACCGTGGAAATGCTCTTGGCGACCTCTGAAAAGAAAGCATGGACGAGGTCTGGCACGATCAGGCCGACCATGAACGAGCGCCCAGATGCGAGTCCCTGCGCATGAAGGCTCGGCTGATAGTTAAGTTCCTTTATCCGGCGCAAAACGCGCTCTCGGGTGGCGGCGCCAATGTCGTTATGATTGTTGAAAACCTTGGAAACGGTGACGATAGAAACACCGAGATCCTTGGCAATATCCTTCATCCGCACCGCCATGGTCACCTCCTGCCTCTGCAACTTAATACATTTAAAGATGCTACGGCAAAGGCCGGCGGCTAAAAGAAGCAATTCCGTGCGAGAAGCAGTTTCGCGCGGCGACTGGCCCAGGAACCGCGATCCGGCTGCCGTGTCGATTGTGTCAGGAGGTTGCGTCCTGTGCACGCCTGAAAAGCGGAAAAACCTCTTTGGCGTTGAAACAAGTTTCGTGCTATGCTGTACTTTAGCGCTTAAGTATGCTATGCCATGATGGCATAGCGTCTTTGGGGGCGGCGATCAGATCCGAATCGCAAGGAATCTGGGCGCATCTCTCGATTCGGGTAATATCCGTCGCTTTGTCGATGAGCGCCATCTGCGGAGCGCATGGAAAGTGAAGGAAGCGACCAATGATCTCGACCCAAGCATCTGTTCGCGATGAATCCAAAAACTTGAACTCGGGAGTTTCATTAAGCGGCAAAGCGTCCAGGCCGGTTCGCGATGATCGCATGTCCCGGTTGGCCGAGCGCCGCGACCGTCTCGGCCGCGAAGGACGCCGCAGCAACTTTGTGGACAATCCGGAGTTTCTGGTCTATCACTGGTCCGGTACCGGAGAGGGGTTTGCCCCACCCACCGGCGAACAGGCGATCAGCGAGCGTATCAACATCGGTGACAACAATTGCCGCGTTTTCCTGGGCACGCCCTTCCCGGATGCCGCCAGGATGCCGTCGCGCATCGACGGGCTGGAGAACGACGCAATGAACTGGGCGCGGGATTACGCATTCTTCCTGGATCATAGTCCGTGCGAAATTCATTCCGAAGAGGAAGTGGTGGGAGAGTTTCACTGGCAACTCGATGAGGCCCGCTGCTTCCGCTACCCGGACGAGGTGCATGAGGCGGGTTTTGAGGCGCGCAGTTTGGGCGCAGGCGGAATCAGCTATGCACACACGTGCCCCGATTTGTCCATCGGCCTGGAACTGGGTTGGGGAGGGCTGCTGAACAAGATCAAGCACTGGAAGGCGCGTCACCAGGCCAACCGCAACGAGGCTGCTGCCCATTATCTGGGAGCGCAGGAATTGGTCGTCGAGAGCATTCAGCGCTGGATCAAGCGCCATGCAGAACAGGCTGCCAAACTGATATGCCAGTCTTCTGGCGATTTGGCTCGTCACTATCAAGTGGTTGCGGAGACCTGCGAGGTCATCGTCAGCGAACCACCGCGCACGTTTCTCCAGGCCATTCAGTGGATACAATTCTTCCAGCTTGCCGAGCGGATTGTCGCACATGGCAATGGGTACGGACGTCTGGACCAATTGCTGATTGGCTTCTATCGCCGCGATCTGGCCGCCGGCCGCATGACCCGCGATCAGGCGCGGGGATGGATCGCCGAGCTCTTCCTCAAGTACGGCGGCAATTACTTTGCCGTGGGCGGCAGGAACCGCGAAGGCAAGGACGCCACCAACGAACTGAGCCGCATCATTCTGGAAGCCTACGATCTCAATGGCGGCGACAACAATCTGGGCGTCATGTGGCACGAGGACATCGACCCAGCCTTTTTCAACTTTGCCTGCGAGGTGCTGGGCCGCCACGGCACCGGCACGCCCGTCCTCATTTCCTACGACGTGTTGCGCGACAGCGAACTGCGCAGTGGCGTCAGCGAAGAGTACGCCTGGGACGTGGCCTACTCCGGCTGCCAGTGGTATTGCGTGGTGGGCCGCGAATACAACGATCAGGACCTGAACTCGCTGGTGCTTTTGCAGCCCATGCAGCGGGCGATCCACCGGGCGATCGCGGAAGGCGCGAAGGATTTCGAGATGCTCTTCGGCCTGTTCAGCGCGGAGACGTTGGCTACCGCCAAGGCTCTGAGGGACTTCAAGAACGCCACGTATATGTGGCAAAGCCGCGTCTGGCCGGAGATGGTGACCTCGCTCTGTATGCACAACACGATCGAGCGCGGGCGAGACTGCACCGACGCGGGCGCCGTAGATTACAACCTGACCTCCGTCAATGTGCTTGGCGTGCCCAACGTCGCCGATTCGCTCTACGCCATCAAGCGCCTGGTCTTCGACGAGAAGCGCTACACGCTTGCCGAGATGGAGCTGGCGGTTGCCACGGACTGGGAGGGCAGGGAACCGATGCGCCGCGAGTTCCTCAACGTGGAGAAGTTCGGCAACGACCTCGCCGGCCCCGACGCCATGATCGTGCGCGTTGCCGAGATGATCCGCGGTTACCTCGAATCGCTGCGACAGAACAAGGGCGGCCACTTTCGCGCCTCGCTCTTTCAATACATGGGCCATACCTACGCCGGACCCATGCTGGGCGCTACGCCCGATGGGCGCCATGCCGCTGAGCCCTTGGCCCACGGCATGAATCCCATGCACGGACGCAACACCAGGGGCCTGACTGCTACGGCCAACTCCTTTTGCAAGGTGGATTTCCGCAAGTACCAGGGCGGATCGTTCCAGATCGAACTGGAGCCTTCGTACTTCCCCGAGGGAATCCGCCGCGCCGATATGGTGGAGATGTTTGCGCGCACCTTCTTCAAACTGGGCGGCGTGCAGATCAACCTCAACATCATAGCCATGGAGAAGCTGAAACGCGCCATGGAAGAGCCGGAAAAGCCCGAACACCAGGCCATTGTGGTCAAAGTCACGGGCTATTCCTCGCACTTCGTCATCATGGACCGCAAGTTCCAGGAGGAGTTCATCCAGCGGGTCAATTACCCGGCGCTGTAGCGCCACTTGTGAGATGCACGCTTTGGACTCACTGCCAGACGCCCTCGTCTTCGACATCCACCGCAACTCGACCCACGACGGGCCGGGGATTCGCACCACTGTATTTCTCAGCGGCTGCCCCTTGCGCTGCCGCTGGTGCCATAACCCGGAGAGCCAGCAAAGCACCCCCGGGGTCTGGTGGTTTGACCGCAACTGCATCGGCTGCCTGAGTTGCATCGAGGTCTGCGCGAATCAGGCTCTTTCGCATTCAAGAGAGGGAATTGTCATTGATCGCTCTCGCTGCGGCGGCTGCCAGGCTTGCGTGAGTCGTTGTCGCGCACATGCGATGCAGCCCATTGGCGTGCGGCGAAATCTCGGCGATCTGTTGGCGGAAGTGGAGAAGGATCGCATCTGGTACGAAGCCAGCGGCGGCGGCGTCACGCTCTCCGGCGGCGAACCATGCAGTCAGCCCGAATTCGCCGTCGAGTTTCTGACAGGCTGCCGCCAGCGCGGACTGAATACCGCCCTCGACACCTGCGGCGAAGCGCCCATGCCGGATTTCGTCCGCATTCTCGGCCATGTCGATCTGCTGCTCTTCGATCTTAAACACTGCGACGATGCGGCGCACCGCGAACTGACCGACGCGGGACTGGCCACCATTCACGCCAATCTGCGCCAAGCGGCTCGGCGGGCGCGCCAGGGAGAGATGAAGCTCTGGATACGCACGCCGCTGATCCCCGGCGCCAGCGCCGATCCGCAGGTTCTGGCCGCGATAGGGGAGTTCTTAAGAAGCGAATTGGACGGGGTGGTAGAACGCTGGGAGCTCTGCGCCTTCAATCCCTCCTGTAGCACCAAATACAGCCGATTGGGAATGCATTGGCAGTATGCCGATCTCGGCCTGCAAAGCGAAGCGGAAACCGCGGCGTTGCTGGCCGTTGCCCGCAGTGCTTGCGGTCGCGCCGAGATGGTTCGCTTGCAGGGAATCCGGCGCAGTTAAAGGGGTTGGCTCCATGCACGTTCGGATCATCGCAGGCAGATTGGGCGGGATTGACTCACGGTGAGAGATAAACTGTACTTTGCCGCCAGGAAACGAGGTAAGCTCGCGAATATGCTGAACAGCAAGGGGATTTTTGCGCGTGTTTTGCCAAGTGTCTTGTGCCTCGGCCTGCTCGCGTCGGGAGCTGCTCAGAGCAGCCGGACTTCTGCTGGCGCCGAAGAGCCTCTTCGCAGCGGTCAGGCACTGCTTAAGCAAGGCCGTCTTGCGGAAGCCGAAGTTGAGTTGGAGAAAGCTCGCAGCCTCTCGCCGAACGATTGCCAACTTCTTACGCTGCTTGGTAAGGTCAAGGGCCGTCTGGGCAAATCGCAGGAGGCAATTGCCCTCTTCCAGCGGGTCATCGAACTGAAGCCGAAATCGGCGGAGGCGCATCTGGATCTAGCCATCGTCTATTCCGATGCGGAAATGCCGGCGCAGGGGCTGGAAGAGACCACCAGGGCCCTGGCCCTCGACCCGCAACTGTCCCTCGCGCATCTGAACCGCGCCCGCATCCTGGACGATCTGCACAGAGAGCAGGAGGCAAGAGCGGAATTCACCACCGCCTGCCGCCTCTTGCCCAACGACTCCGACTGCTTTTTCTATTGGTCCTTTGTGGAGCGTGCGCTGGGCGACTTTGCCAAAGAGACCATCGTGCTGCAGCGCGCGGTGAAGTTGCAGCCGGAGAGAACCAAGGCATGGGTGATGCTGGGCCGCAGCCTGCTGGCGCAAGCGAGAAAGGAGGAAGCGGTGGCGGCGCTTCGCCAGGCCCTCCTCCTCGATCCAGACTCCAGCGAAGCCACCTACATGCTCTCTCACACTCTGGCGGGCGGCGACCCGCAAGAGGCCAAGCGGCTGCGTGAGCAATTCCTCGCGCTGCGCCAGAAGAACGCGGCGCTCGAACACAGCAAGACTCTGGGAAATCAGGCCTATGGCGCTTACACGCAGCAGGATTGGCCAACCGCGATTCGCTACTACAAAGAAGCGCTCGATAGTTGCGGAGAGTGCGAGATTCAGGCGACTTTACACAAGAATCTGGGCCTGACGCTCTGCCGCGCCGGCAATCTGGAAGAGGGCGCGAGCGAACTGCACAAGGCGCTCGCGCTCAATCCCAACGACTCCGAGGTGGTGAAGGCTCTCGCGATGCTGGAGCAGCATTGAAAACCTCTGGCTGGCCCGTTGCGCCCTTGCCTGTTCTTTTGCGCCCATCGAGAAAAGGGTTGCCGTTCAAGCCCGGCTCACCCCCCTCGTTCCTCAGTGGATGAACCCTGCCAATTTAATTACGTAGGCATACTTGCCGGGCAACTGCGCAGGCAACTCGATGCGCAGATCGACGCCATTGGATTTGGCAACCAGCGGCTTGGCCTCGCCCAGTAATTCGGCCTTGACATGGGCAGCGGCCAGTGCGGACACGGTGACCGTACGCGCCTTGGGATTGCCCAGTACGATTACAAACAGGTCGGTGCCCTTGCGGGTAAAGCGCAGTTCGTCGCCCTCGGCGCTTTTGGCGGCGGCCTGCGTCCATGGCGTGGTGTCGTAGATCGCCTCGCCATTCTGCGTGAGCCATGCGCCCAGCGCCTTCAGCCGTTCCATCTGCACAAGGGGAATCGTGCCGTCAGCCTCCGGGCCCACATCAAGCAGCAGATTCCCGTTCTTGCTGACAATGTCCACCAACAATGCAATTAGTTCTCCCGGTGCAATCGTCTCTGCCTCCCCCTCGGCGCGGTTATAGCCAAAGCTGCGCCCCAGCCCCCGGTTCTCCTCCCACTTCTTTGGGGAGATGGCTTCCAGCTTGCGGTATTCCTGGGTGGCAAAATCGGCGTGTTCGATGCCCATGCGATCGTCGACAACGCCATCCGGCACTGCATTGTAGTAGTCCGCTTCCACCTGCATCGGCTTGCCGGATTTTGGCCAATCGATATCGTTCCAAAGCAGCGCCGGATGGTAGCGCTCGACCAGTTCATGCATCTGCGCAATGACATAGTTGCCGTAGGCCTCGCTTTGCGGCTTGATGGCCTGGTAATCCTGGCTCTTCTGCACGGGACCGGGCAGAAACGTCCAATCAAAGCCGCCGGAATAGTAGACGCCCATGCGGATACCCTGCTTTTTCAGCGCCTCGTTCAGTTCGCCGACAATGTCGCGCGTGGGATGCAGATTGGCGGCGGAAAGCTTGGGATTGGTAACGGCGGTGGGCCAGAGCGAATAACCATCATGGAACTTGCTGGTCAGCACCACGTAGCGAGCGCCGGCCATGCGGAAGATTTGAGCCCACTCCTCGGGCTGCCATTTTCGTGTCGCGTGATCAAAGGCGGGAATAAAGTTTTTGTAGTAGTCGTAGTTGGCCCCGTAGTGCGCGCGATGATAGGCCTGCGTGGGCGATCCGTCGATGCGCATGACGTTGTAATACCACTCCGCGTAAGGGTTGTTACGGATGAACTCCGTGGAGTCGAAGTCGTGATCCGGGTGGCTCAACGGCGCCCAGCCGGGCACCGAATACGGTCCCCAGCAGACGAAGATGCCGAATTTGGCGTTGGCATACCATTCCGGCAATGGGTGCCGATTCAGCGATTCCAAAGTGGGTTCATACTTTACGGGCGCCTGAGCGGAACTCCCAACCCACTGACCCATGACAAAGCCAGCTAAAAGAGCTAGAGATGCAAACTTTCGCATACTTCTCCTGTTTCCAGAGGACGACTCAACGTGTTGCGGGAATTCTCAATTCGCCGCAGCGGAATTCAACTCCAGGCCATGGGCCATCGAAGCAACGACGGCTTGAACTCTGGAGTGCGATGCCTCAACCGATTTCATTCTCCGGCGGATCATGTCTGACCTCGATCTAACCGCGGCCGGGCCAAATCCTGCCCCTTTTTGAAAACCGACTTGTGCGGAAACTCCTTAAGCCACGCCCTGAATGCGCAGGGCAAAGGCATGATCGCCGCGCTGTTGCGACGGCAATTGAACCGCGAGGCCCTCGGCCGTCTGATTGAATTTCAGGCTGTCACCTCCGTCGAGGAGATTGACGGAGTGGACGCTGGTCCCTGCCAATGAACGAATCAAAAGCTGGCCGGAGGTTGGCCAGCCCAGCGCAAAGGCAAAGAGCGAGCTGTCCTTCGCCGTGAAGCGGATGTCTTCGGCAGTGTAGCTTAGCTTACCTTCGTTGAACATGGCGCCAGCGGGTCCCTTTTGGCCTTCGCCGCAAACCTTCCACGGTCGGGTGCCGTAGATCGCCTCGGCGTTGGCCGCCATCCATTCGCCCAGGCTCTCAAGAATCCTTTCCTCCGTGGCATCGAGAGTGCCATCGGCCCGCACCGGGAAGTTGAGAAGCAGATTGCCGTTCTTGCTGACGATGTCGATGAGCATCTGAATGACGGTGGTGGGCGTCTTGTAGACGATGTCGCGCTTGTAATACCAGTCGCCCACGCAGGTGTCGGTCTGCCATGGTTCGGGCCTGATTACGTCGAAGACGCCGCGCTCCATATCGCGAACGCACATGCCGTCGGCGAACTGGCCGCCATCGTCATTTTTCTTGCAGTTATAGACAGCTTCGAGCTTGCCATTGCGCTGTGTGTTGGTGTTGTAGAAGTGCGCCAGCAGCTCGCGGCCGTATTTGCCAAAGGGCAAGCTGCCGTCGCTGTAGAGAAGATCCGGCTGGTAGCTATCCACTAAATCCTTGATGCGATTGAACCACTCGATCTGGTAGGCCTCGGGAGCATTGCGGTACCAAGCCTTCCAATCCGAATTTGCGTTGCCTGTGTGATAGAGCTCGTCATAGGCCGGATTAGCGCCATCATAGGGAATCCCTGCGAGCGGGCCGGTCTTGTCGGCGCCGTGGCTGACGCCGAACCAGTTCCAACTAGCGCCCAAGTGCTCGGTAACGCCGAATCGCAAGCCGTGCTTGCGCGCGACGCTGCGCCATGTGCCGATGATGTCTTTCCGAGGACCCATTTTTACGGAGTTCCACCGGTGAAAGCGCGAGTTCCAGCAATCGATATTGTCGTGATGCTGGGCGATGGCGCAAAAGTATTTGGCGCCGGCCTTCTTGTAGAGCCCCATCAGACGATCCGGATCCCAGTTCTCGCCTTTCCACAAAGGAACGATGTCCTTATACCCCATCTTTGAGGGATGCCCATAAGTCTTGAGGTGGTGCTCGTATTGTTCGTGGCCCTGGATGTACATATTGCGCGCGTACCAGTCACCCATCTCCGGAACCGCCTCTGGTCCCCAGCAGGCCCAAATGCCCAGCTTGGCGTCGCGAAACCAGTCAGGCGTCTTGTACTGCTGAAACGAATCCAGATCCGGGGTGAATTGCGGCGCGCTCTCCACAGCATTGGCATTGGTCAATGCCGCCATGCCCGCGGCTCCCGTCAAGGCAACGAATTGTCTTCTTGTGAACTTCATGAATGCCCTCCTCTTGCTTGCGGATAAAGGATTGAATCGGAGTGCCTATGGCTCGATGGTCGCGACGCATTCCTCGCCGCGCGGCATCATCTCAGCGGCGAACGTTCGGCGGTTGGCAAAGAAGGAATAGCAGCCGATGTAGGCGTATCCCACCAGCGGCACGCCATAGGCGAAAGCGATGCTCTTTGTCTGGTCTGAGATGATGCCCATCAGAGGCGTCAGCACGGCGCCGCCGATGATGGCCATCACGATCAGCGATCCGCCCACCTTGGAGTCCACCCCAAGACCCTGCACACCCAGCGCGAAGATGGTGGGATACATCAGCGACATGAAGAAACTGGTGAGGAAGATCGACCATACGCCGACCCAGCCGGGGTGAAGAACGGCTATGGTCACGAAGACGATGTTGATGAGGGCGTAGAGGGTCATCAACGTGGCGGGGCGCACATACTTCATCAGCGCCGCCGCGCTGAACCTGCCGATGCCAAACATGGCTAACGTGCCGGTAAGGAAGTAGCCCGCCATCTTCTCCGGCTGCCCGGTGTAGTCCTGGATGTACTGGATGAAGTAGCTCCAGGTTCCCACCTGCGCGCCCACATAAAAGAACTGGGCCAGAACGGTGAGAAGCAAGTGCCTGTTTCGGAGCAGCTTGCCGATGCCTGAACTGGGCGCGGAGGCGGCGTCTTCCTCATCTCTCAAGACCGGGAAAGGCGTTCTCCAGATGGCGAAGGCAAAGAGGAAGGCCACCAGCCCCAGCACAATATAAGGCTGGACTACGCGCAACGTCTCAAAGTGCAGGTAGGCCTCGTATTGGTGGCTGGCCTGCAGTTTGGCCACCGCTGCGGCGCTCAACTCCACTCCGGAAAAGATGAAGGCAGTTCCAACCAGGGCGCCCGTAATGGAGCCGAGGGGATTGAATGCCTGGGAGAAATTCAGGCGGCGCTCGGCGGTTTCGGGGGAGCCGGAAAGGGCGATGAAGGTATTGGAGGCGGTCTCCAGAAATGCCAGGCCGCTGGCCATGACGAAAAGAGCGAAGAGAAAGAAGGAGTAGTGCCCCACCATGGCCGCTGGCCAAAAGAGAAAGGTGCCCAGACCAAAGAGGATCAGGCCGGTCACGAAGCCGGCCTTGTAGCCCATCCGGCGCATATAGAGCGCCGAGGGCAGCGCCAGCAAAAAATAGCCCATATAAAAGGCCGACTGCACTAGTCCGGCCTGCAGACGGGTGATGGCGAAGGATTTCATGAACTGGCGGATGAGAATGTCGTTGAGGTTGTTGGGAATGCCCCAAAGGAAGAAGAGAGCGGTCACCAGGGCGAAAGGAATCAATGCGCCAGAGGCAAAGAGCGGTAAGGAAGCGGAGGAGGTGCTTTTTGAAGATGGGGTGATATTTACGCTGAGCATAACGCCCTCGACAATCTGAAAAGAATCATGATGCACAACCTTCGAGCCTTCATTTTCGGATTCCGTGCTTCCGTGTGCAATGCAGGGGGAGGCAAATGCGACGGGTAATTGTGTTTGGTGTGCTATGGCCACCCCCGCCGGCCCCTCTGCACGCCCCTGGGGCAATTGCAGGCAGCGAGCGGGGCAAGAGGCAGGTTAAATTGGAGCGATTTGGTAGGAAAGGTGCCTCGCAAACGCTTATTCTGCTTCGCCGCATCCATCTCGCATTCCACTTCCGCGCTTTGGAGAGGCGCGCCGAACAGCGCCGACACAAACACCGATTCGATCCTCGCGCATCCGTTGTGGTTGAATGTATAACGTAAGCGGTAAAGAAAAGCAAATTCGGCAAAATATGGGCAAAAATAAGTATTGACAAGGCTTTAAGTATGCGTTAAAGTTACCGCGATAAATTTTGGCGAACGCTGCGATCGATGAAACGAGGGCGTTCCTAAGGCGAGATCAACTTTGTCCAAAATGGAGGAGGCAAAAAAGTGAAAGAAGCTGCGATGTGTCTGTCTTCCGCAGTAAACGCTTACCGTAGGCTGGATTGCCATAGCCGGATTGCAGGAAAACTGCGGGGCTGTCTGAGCAGTGTTGCGCTCGGCCTGATCCTTTTGGCTGTTTGCACGGTTTCCACTCACGCCCAAACTTCTCAAGCCGTCGTCCGCGGCACCGTTCGCGATACGTCCAATGCAGTGATCGTGGGCGCCAGAATAAGCCTCGTCAATGTGGCGACGCACGTTGTCGCCCAGACCACCACCAACAGCACGGGCGACTACATCATCCTCAACATCAATCCCGGCACCTACACGCTGGAGGCCTCCAGCCAAGGCTTTGCCTCACAGAAGCTGCAGCCGTTCGTTTTGGAGGTCAACCAGACCAGCACCCTGGACTTTGCCCTTTCGGTCGGCGGTGTAGACACGATTGTCCAGGTGCAAGCTGTGGGCAACCAGATCGAAGCCTCAACTACAGAGCTCGCCATGACCCTGGAAGCAAAGCAGATCGCCGACCTGCCGCTGGACAGCCGCAACTTTACCCAACTGTTCATTGCGGCTCCCGGCATTTCGCCTATCGTTGTCAGCGGCAGCCAGACGATGCAATACACAACCGCCATCGGCCCCGGCACGATCCCATCCTTTAACGGACAGACCAATCGCAGCGACCTGTTCCTCGTCGACGGGATTCTGGATGTGGAGACCTTCGGCAACTCTTATGCAGTCCAGCCCGGTATCGATTACATCGAGAACATGAAGCTGGAATCGCACAACGACTCTGCCGAGTTTGGCGGCAGCAGCGGCGGCACCATCAACGTCTCTACCAAGAGCGGCACCAATACCCTGCACGGATCTGCCTGGGAGTTCAGCAAGACCAACGGCATGCAGGCGGAGCAGTATTTCACTCCCAAGGGCACGCCGCAGACTCCGTTTACGCAGAATCAATTTGGCGGAACCATCGGCGGTCCGGTGGTCATTCCCAAGCTCTACCATGGCAGGGGCAAGACCTTCTTCTTTGCCGGCTATGAAGACCTGCGCTACTCAGGACCGGGAACCTGGAGCGCCCTCGTTCCCACCACGGCGGAACTCTCCGGCGATTTCAGGGCGGATGCTCCGATTTACGATCCCCTGACCACAACCTGCGACGTCAACCTGAATTGCACCCGGCAGCAATTCTCCTACAACGGCGTAAAGAATACGATCGATCCGAAACGGATCGCCGCGGGCAACGTTTATTATGCGGAGCATATCTGGCCGGCCGCGGGCCTCGCGGGCGCCCCTCCAGGCTCCAACACTTTCCAGAACGCGCCCAATACGCAAGACCTCTACACCTACGACGCCCGCATCGACGAGAACCTCGGCGCCAACAACTCGGCCTTCTTCCGTTACATGGCGCTGAAGGGAAATCAAAACAGCGGCCGCACGCAGCTTCCCGCAGTGGTCTCGACCAACGCCTACTCGTATGTCGGCAGCTACACGCACACCTTCAGCGCGGCCAGCGTGCTGCACGTGCAGGGCGGAAGAACCTATGAATCGCGTCCGCAGGACTGGCGCTACAACAACGTTCCCTCGGACATCGATGCCCAGGCCGGTTTCCCCAAGCAATTCGATACCGGCTTTACCACCTTGGGAACCATCATTCCCGGCATCTCCATTCAGAACGAGGTCTCCGAGTACGGCGAAGACGACAACTCGGAAGTTACCGCCGACAGTTGGTCGGTCAAGGGGGACTATACCCATCTCATGGGCAGGCACACGTTCAAATTCGGCGCCGAGTATAACGGCATCGGAGAAGCCCAGACCATCGAGTGGTCGCAGCTGAGTTTCGCAAATGCCGAGACTGCCAGCAATCAAAACGATTCAACCACGGGAAACGGCGTGGCCTCTTTTGTTCTTGGCTATCCAGACAGTTTTACCAAGCGCAACGTTGACGAGTCCCTTTCGCCCGGCGGAATCATGGGCTACTATGGCCAGGACCAGTGGCAGGTGACGCCCAAACTGACGGTCAATCTGGGCATGCGCTACGATCTGGCCCTGATTCCCAAATACGGCACGCCGGCGCAAAACAACCAGGACGTGGGCAACTTCGACTTCAACAACGGAACTTACGTTGTCTATAAGGTTCCCGGGTCCTGCGCGACCCTGGGCAACGCGCCCTGCATTCCAACTCCGAACGGCGCGCTTCCGACGGACGTCGTCGCCAGCCGGGATGGCAAGGTCCTCGAGAACCAGTACAACAACTTCCAGCCACGCATCGGCGCGGCCTACCGCATCACTCCAGTCACGGTGATTCACGGCGGTATCGGCGTCGCCTTCGATAACTACGCCGCCCTGGTGCAGAACCTGCGCGGCGTGAGCGGCAACTGGCCTTCCGTTGGCCAGGTGGCGCAGTCCAACATCAACTTCCCCAACGCCACGACGGCTTTCCCCGGTTATACGACCATGAACCTTCCCGCTATGACGGCGTTCCCCGCTCCAACTCCGTTTGATCAGTTCAACTGGTTCGTCGATCCAAAAATGAAGGATGCCTATTCGCTGCAGTGGAACTTCGGCGTGCAGCGCCAGTTGGATACCGCTACCGTGGTTTCGGCAACTTATGTTGGATCGGTCAACAGGCGCCTAAACTTTGGCGATTTCTACAACACGGCGTTGACGCCCGGCCCGGGCAATCCGGCGCTGCGCGACCCCTACCCGTACATCACCCCCACCTTCTACTCGCTGAGCAAGGGAAATGGGGACTACAACGCCTTTCAAGTGCAGTTGACCAGAAGCTTCCGCAGTGGGTTGGCGGCCACGGCGGCTTACTCCTGGTCCAAGTCGATCGACGAAGGCTGCTCGGGTTTCTTCGGCTCTGAGGGTTGCAACGTTCAGCAGATATACAACATCCGCGCGGAGCGGAGCGTTTCCGCCTTTGACGTGCCACAGAACCTTGTGCTCACGTGGAACTATGCATTTCCGATTGGACGCGGCAAGGCGCTCAATGTGGACAACAGGGCGCTGGATCTCCTGGTGGGCGGTTGGCAATACAGCGGCTTCGCCAAGTTCCATAGCGGCACCCCCTACGACGTCACCGACGCGGCCGACATCGCCAACATCGGCAGTGTCCCGTGGTGGCCGTACATACGTCCCAACATTGTGGGCTCGGTTAAGCCTGCCAATCAAACCGTGCAAAGCTGGCTCAACTACAGCGCCTTCTCCGATCCTGCGCCATATACATACGGCGCCACTGGACGCAACAACCTGCGCACCCAATTCTACAAAGGCACCGACATGTCGATCTTCAAGGAAGTCAGATTCAAGGACCGCTATGCCGCGAAGTTCACCTTTGACACCTTCAACACCCTCAACCTGGCCATCTGGGGACAGCCGAACTCCGCTTACAGCGCCCCCAACAATGGGCAATCCACCGCGCCAAATTTTGGCGTGATTAACAGCACCGCCGGCAGCAACAGGACCGTCCAGCTGAGCGGAAAGTTCACCTTCTAACCCAACCGGCACGGAGGAGATCAGTCTCCTCCGTGCCTCCTCTTCTGGCCGACCCCATGGCTCAAGATCGAAACGTTGAGAGCAATCACAATCGGTGTCCCGATCGGAACTTAGGAATCGAGTGCGGCTCTTTTGACCCAAAAGCCCCAAAACTGTACAAACGGTAAGTTGAAAGATCTCGGGCTCTCGCGTCTGTCGATTCTGGCACAATCCTTCCCGCTTCAAGCGACGCCGGCCAAAATCAAATAGGGATTCAGCCTGCGGCTGGATTCACAAGGACGCCGGACAGGTAACGACGCATCCAGCAATTGATCTCCCAGGCATTCGCGACAGGCCGGCGAACATGCGGCACCATCGGCATGTACGGCTCAGGTCCGAACTCCGGCGTCACCGTGAGGAAGTTCGTCCCCTGCGTCCGGCGAGCATCGAGTATTCGTTGCCACCAGGCCACGCAAATTGCAAGTTGCGGCGCCCATTCGGGAGCTCTTGGATCGGGAACCTGTGGTCCCTGGCTGAAGCCGACGCGAGCGTGGATGTGCCACGCGCGATCAATCGCCATCTGAACAGCTTCGCAATGCGCCTGCAAGTCGTCGGACTCATGCACAACCTGCCAATGGGAAAAATCGGCATTGATACGCAGCTGGGGCAGCTCGCGCAGGATGCGCAGGGTCTCCGGAGCGTTGTACAGTGCGCGCCCGCGATGTAACTCGTGACAGATAGGAATACCGAACTCTTGTTCCAGTTCGAGCGACAAACGAAAGAGAACCAGGTTCTCTTCAAACGTAAAGTAGTCGGTCCCGGTGTGACAGTTCACGATCAAGGGAGCGCATTCGACCGCATGTCGATAGCACTGTCTCATGCTGGCGGCGTGCTCACAGGGGGTGGCGCCGGCCGTCGCGATCTGCGCCACCAGCTCGAGGCCCGCGGCTGCGTGGAATTCGCGAATCTGCTCCGGTGACTCGCTGAGTGCTGGAATCAGGATTTCGGTGGCGGAGAACCCCTCACTTCGGGCGCGGCTCAGAAACTCCAGCAAGGGGAGTTCCCGCGCCTCCCAATTGGCCTTGGCGAAGATTACCCGCAATCTAGTGGGCTCCCCGGTAAAAGCTGGACATGCCGCGTTTGGCCATCACTTCCGGGTAGCTGCGCGTGGGATCGGCATACACATTGCCGCCCTTGTCTACGCCTCGCGCCAGGTAGACCTGGTGGCAGCCATCGAAGAGCTCCTGGTTGAAACGCACGCTGGTGGGACAAAAGCGCATCGTCCAACCACAACGGCGCAGATTGGACGTATTGGGTTCAGATGCATGCTGAATCTTGGCGTCGTGCAGGGAACAATGATTGGGCTGCAACTCGATGTAAACGCGCTTCGACTCATCGCGCTGCGGGCGCACGATCTCTGTGGGAAATACGTTGCGCTCTGCATCCACCTGCCCATAGTCGGAAAAGCCTGCGCGCTCGCCGAGATGCGTTCGCGGAATGACCATCATGCAGCCGTTCTCGCGGGTGGAGGGGTCAAGCGCCAGCCAAATGGTGCAGACTTCCATGGGAACGATGCGGCGCCCCCAGTACGCGGAGTCTTCATGCCAGGGAACCCGCCTGCCGTTTCCCTTCGGCTTGCAGATGAAATGGGTGGAAAAGAGAGCCAAGTCGGGACCCAGCAGGGGCGTCACCAAATCCAGAATGGCATCCTGGAAGGCCCAGCGCATCAACTCCGGATGCATGAAGTGAGGCACATCGAGGGCCTCCGGGCGCTCAGTGGCAGGAAGCTCCGACAGGATGCGGTCAAAGCACTGTTGCAGGGCGGCGAATTCGGTCGGATCCAGAACAGGCTGGTCGAAGATCGCGTAGCCTTCGCGGCGATAGGTCTCGACCAGTGCGGGGTCGAGGCGGCCGGAAGTAAGAGAAGGGGAAGGCGAAGCGGAAACGTCACTCATGGTTAGCCTTACGTTGACAGATCGCCAGCAAAACAGTCTTGCACACTTTCAACAAAAAAGTGTAGAAATTTGATCTATGAGTCTCTTTCGTTGGATCGATTATTCGCCCCAAGGCGAGGTTTGTCATATTTCGCAATCGGATGATGTGGCGGCTTCTGGTGTTGTGCGCCACTACCACGACTACTATGAGATCTTCCGCGTAGCTTCGGGAAGCGGCTGGCACTGGTGCGCAGAGCGCGAATACCCCCTGCGTGCGGGGCACATGGTGTTTGTAAGGCCCAATGACAAGCACGGATTTCGCACCGAACTCTCCAGCGAACCGTTTGTGTTTGTCAATGTGGCTTTCTCGGCCGCATCCTGGGCGCAACTGTGCCAGCGCTATGGCTGGCAACAGCGGGCTTTCTTCAGCGAACATGCCGCAGAGCCGCCGGTCATGACCTTGGACCCCTCAACCGACCGCGCCGCCGCAAGCCTCTTTGCGGAGATGCTCAGCCAGCCTCGCACTCAGGCCACTCTCGATTGGTTCCTGCTCTCCGTCGCCCGGCTCACTGAGGCACCTGTGGGGTTGGTTTCACCCACTGCAGTGCCACCGTGGCTGCACCACGCCCTGGTACAGTTCAGCCGTTACGATGCGGAGCTTAACCAGGGTCCAGCGCAGTTGGCGCGCATGGCCGGCTGCAGCGAAGCCCATTTGAGCCGGTCGTTCCGCACCCACCTTGGGCAGACACCCTCGCAGTGGATTCTCGGGCTTCGCGTCCGGCGTGCCGCCTGTCTGTTGGAGACCACTACCTACGCAATCTCCGAAGTTGCGCTGATGGCGGGCTTCGAGAACCTCAGCAACTTCCACCGCCGCTTCCGAGCCAAAACCGGCCTCACGCCACTGGCCTATCGCCGGCAGAAGAGGCGCAGCGTGGTATGAAATTGGCAAGCGGCGCTGAGGCGGCGTCGCGCTCGCCGCCCGCGTCGGCGCCGGCAAAGAATCGCTGGATCAAAGGCATTCAAGCGCGTATGACGAATCCGTGAAACTCTGGGTCAGGGCGCTCAGTCTGGAAACCCGAGTAAAGTTAACGATGCAGGTAACGCGTACTTTAAGCAGATTATGGTATAAGAAATTGTGCCCACAACGATGAAAGATATCGCGCGTGACCTCGGTGTATCTGTGGTCACAGTTTCCAAAGTGCTCCGCAACCACGAAGACATTAGCGAAGCGACGCGAAAGAGAGTTCTGGATCGTGTTAAAGAGCTTGACTACACCCCAAATCTAGCTGCTCGTGGGTTGGTTACCGGCAAGACTTATCTAGTTGGGCTCATAGTGCCCGACCTGTTGCACCCATTTTTTGCCCAAGTAGCAAAATCACTTTCGAGGGCGCTTCTGAAGAAGGGCTATTGTCTCACAATCTCGACCTCGGAAGAGGATGCCGAGCTGGAATCGCATGAGATCAATCGGCTCCTCGGCCGCCGATTGGATGCTCTCGTTATCGCATCTTCATCCACCAACCCATCTGTATTCGAACGGATTCAAAAGCAGGGATTGCCGTTGGTTTTGATCGACCGCAAGCTCACCGGGTTGGATGCCAATTATGTGGGCACCGATGACGAGGCGATCGGACTGCTGGCAACAGAACATCTCATTGAAGTAGGGTGTGAGAGGATTGCTCATTTACGCGGCCCTGACAATAGCCCCGGGGCCGGACGCCTGAAGGGCTATCAACTTGCCCTGACCAAGCACAACTTAGATTCCCTTGCGGGTTATGTGTCGATGCCGCGGCTGGTGGACGTGCAAAGCAGGGAGAGCGGCGCCGAATTGATGCGGCAGCTACTGGCCCTGAAGCCTCGGCCCGATGGGATATTCTGCTACAACGATCCCATGGCAATTGGCGCAATTCATGCCATACTCGACGCCGGCTTAAGAGTGCCGGCGGACATCGCAGTCATAGGATCGGGGAACCTCCATTATGACACTGAACTCCGCGTTCCTCTATCGAGCATCGACCAGCAGACCGACATCATCGGCGAGCGTGCTGG
The DNA here is from genome assembly GCA_049512795.1 of Occallatibacter sp. Classification (GTDB taxonomy): domain Bacteria; phylum Acidobacteriota; class Terriglobia; order Terriglobales; family Acidobacteriaceae; genus Telmatobacter. Next base: position 10,536 of record JBEKWT010000001.1, on the reverse strand, counting down.
GCGGTTGACCTTGTCGTTACTCGAATCCAAAACTCGTCCGCGCAACAAAACCATTGTCATTCAGCCTCAACTTGTGGTCCGGGCTTCGACGGATAAAAAAGCGCGGATCGATCAGGTAGCGGCGTCATCGATTTCGACGCCGGGCATAAACAGGCATCCCTGAATCTCGGGCTCGGGCCGGTCAATGGGCAAAAGCTGCCGCATCAGCGCCGGCGATGAAGGTAGGACGTTCGTGTTGAGGGGCTCATTCAACGCAAACTTTCCAAGCGGTCAAGGCAATCGATTGACTGTCCCCCCTGGGCTGAATCAGGATAGCGTTATCTTGAACGCAGCTGCGTAATCAACGGCGGGGCGAAGTTGCTTTGGCATTTCCGCGTGCAGGCCCTCAGGCGACTGTCTCCATTTCACACGCTCGGATGTCCCGATCAGTTCCACCCGCGCGATTTTGCCCGGATTTGTCGGCGCCAATGATCCAAGCGCCTTCACGAGGATAGGCTCTGACGGCCAGCCAAGCGCAATGGCATAGATCACCGTATTCGCCTTGTTCCTAGTGAATCGGATGTCTTGGGAGCCGAGTTTGCTGATGCTGGCGCCCTGGAATGGCCCGGCTTTCACACTGTTAGGCCCTTCGCCGTATATCTTCCACGGCCGGGTCTCGAAAATTGCCTCGCCGTTCACTTGCATCCAAGCTGTGATGCCATCAAGTACCGCGATTTCCTTGCTATCGATCGTGCCGTCAGGTTTGCCCGGAATATTGAGAATGAAAGTTCCGTTCTTGCTGACGGTGTCAATCAGCCAGTGGATGATATCGAGTGGCTGCAGATAGCCGCCGTACTCGCCTGGTTTTTCGAAGAGACGGCGGTTGTAATGCCATTCGCCAATGCAAGTCTCCGACTGCCAGGGATACTTCATGATCTCGCTGGTAAGCCCGCGCTCATAATCAGCCACAACAGCCCTGACGAGACGATCGGGGACGTCCTTGATGTTCAGGACGGCCTCCATCCGGCCGCTGTTATTTCTAAGGCTGTGGTTGTAGAAGTACGCGCCGATGTTCATTCCGCCCCAGCCCAGCGGGAGCAGCGAATCGTCGAAGTAAAGGAGGTCAGGATTGTGCAAATCGATGAGGTCGCGGGTCCGATCATAGAAATTTTTTACGTATGAAGTATCGGGCAGTGCATCAGCTGGGTGCTTGACGCTGTACAGGCGCTGCGGGTTCAGTCCTTCCCACCACTGCTCCCTGCCCTCCGCGGTGTACAGGTCGCCGTCGTATGGAACACCGGCAAGCGGTCCGGTCTCGTCCGCTCCATGCGACGGCTGGAACCACCACCAGTTGCGCGCCTGATGGACAGTAACGCCGAAACGCAGCCCTTGCTTCCGTGCCGCGGCAGCCCAGATTCCAACAACATCGCGATGCGGACCGTATGCGACAGCGTTCCACGGCTGGTGCTTCGAGTTCCATGCGTCAAAGCCGTCATGATGATTCGCGAGCGAAATGAAAAGTTTAGCACCGGCATTCTTGTACCGCGTAATCAGTCCGTCGGGATCCCAGTTGAGCAGGGTCCATTGGGCGCAGAGATCTTTGTACCCGAACCGCGATGGCGGCCCATAATGTTCCAGGTGATATTTATTCTGCTCCGACCCCTCGACATACATATTGCGCGCGTACCAATCACCGTCCTCGGGCACGCACTGCGGGCTCCAGTGAGCCCAGATGCCGAACTTTGCATCCTGGTACCAATCCGGCGCGTCGTAATTGAGCAGCGATTCCCACGTAGGTTTGAACGGACCGTCTCCCGCGAGATCTTGGATCGGTGATTCCAGGGGCACGTTGTCCCACATTCCACCGGCTATTTGCAAAGGTGCTGGATTGAAGTCCCACGCGGGAGGGCGCCATGTCGCTTGATCCAGTTGTTCCTCGACGATTCTGCCGTTGCTCGCCGCATAGAAGACTCTCATCTCGGGCGGCAATGCGCAGAATGCGGCATAGCTCTGGATGTACTGATTGAATCTGCTCGGTGATGCCGGTAGGCTGTCCTGCGCCGCTTGCCCAAAGGCCGGCATGGCCTTCGATGCGGTTGCGATCGCTAGAAATTTGCAAAAATCCCTCCGCTGCACGTTTAGCTCCTCTCATACAAATGAAACGATGGCGTACCCGGCCTGCTTCGCGACCACCAGCGACTGCACATCATAGCGACCCGCACCTTCCAGTGTCAACGATAAAGTTATCGCTTTCTTTGCGCGGCCAACATCGTGTGTTGAGCGACCGTTTAATAAGGGAAATGGCCGACCCAAGCCAGATTCGACAATTAGAATTCAATTGAAGTGATTTCAGGAGATTGCGCTGCATGCTGAGATCCGGCATCTTAAACCCCAAAATCAACTCTTTGCTTAGCCTGGTCCGGCATACCAATACCCTGGTCATTGCAGACCGCGGGTTTCCTTTATGGAAGGAAGTGGAGACGGTCGATATTTCATTGGTCGATGACCTGCCTCGAGTTCTCGATGTCTTGGCGGCCATTCGGTGCAATTTCAGCGTGGCCCGAGCCTTCATGGCTGAGGAGTTCAACAAGGTAAACAGCCCTGAGACGATCCTGCAATTCAAGCGCGCTATGGATGGCGTTGCTCTGGAATTCGAACCTCACATAGAACTCAAAAAGCGAGTACCGCGTGCCATCGGAATTATTCGGACCGGTGACACGATTCAATATGCAAACCTTGTGTTGGAGTCCGGCTAGGCATCCTTCGGCGGTTTCATATTGCGGATAATGCCTGCACCTTACCGGCGAAAATCCGCTCCGGTTCGCTCTTTTGACCCTGCGAATGGCGCTGGGCTCATCGGCGTGACGTTTCGATGGCTCGAGAAAACCGCAATCTTTTGCCGGCTATCGCTCTCGACGATCTGGCCCCTCATTGCCAGTGTGCCGTTCGCACTCAGCCAACCTCGGATTAGAGGCCAGTTTTTGAGTATATGCATTTACAATAACGATACCTTTATCGTATACTCTCGCTTGCGCAACATATTTATCGCAATTCGAGTACAGGCCCAGAGTCCGGTTGAAACCGCTCACATTGCCTGCCGTTGCCGGAACCGCAGGAATGGTGGCCAAGAGGAATGAGGAATGAAAGAGCAAGACGGTCTTGGGATTTCGGCACGAGATTCTGTTGATCCAACTCTGGTGCCTCAGAGAACTCTTTTTGATGGGGCTACAATGCCGGCGATCGGCCTTGGTACCTTTGGATCAGACCACATTTCTGCGGCCGAGATCGCCGAGGTGGTGATTGGCGCTGCCACAGTCGGTTACCGGCACTTCGATTGCGCTTCGATTTACGGCAACGAGGCCGAGATCGGCGCCGCGTTTGAGGAGATTCTCCGCGGCGGAATCAAGCGCGAAGACCTTTGGATCACTTCGAAGCTGTGGAACGACAAGCACGACGGGGACGACGTGATCGCCTCCTGCCGCCAGTCGCTTTCCGATCTGCGCCTCGACTATCTTGATCTTTACCTGGTGCATTGGCCGTTCCCGAATTTTCATCCGCCAGGCTGCGACGTTACATCGCGCTCTCCCGACGCCAAGCCCTACATCCACGAAAACTATATGAAGACCTGGCGCAAGATGGAAGAATTGGTGGACATGGGCCTCGTGCGGCATATCGGCACCTCAAATATGACCATCCCAAAACTGAAGCTTGTTCTGCGCGACGCCCGCATCAAACCCGCGGTGAATGAAATGGAGCTGCACCCGCATTTTCAGCAGCCGAAGTTGTTCAAATTCGTGGTTGAAAACGGCATCAAGCCCGTCGGTTACTGCCCCATTGGCTCACCGGGACGGCCGGCGCGCGACCGCACCCCCGAGGATACCGCGCCCACCGAGGATCCAGTGATCGTGCGCATCGCTGAGAGCCACGGGATTCGCCCTGCAGTGGTATGCATTAAGTGGGCGGTGCAGCGCGGGCAAACGCCGATTCCATTTTCCGTTCACCATTATCGCGCCAATCTCGAAGGTGTTGTTGGAGACCCGCTCACCGACGAGGAGATGCGCTCCATCGCCGCTATCGATCGCAGCTGCCGCTTGATCAAAGGCCAGGTCTTCCTGTGGAAAGAGGGCCAGACCTGGGAAGATCTTTGGGACGTAAACGGGGAGATCACACCGCCGTAAGAGCGAGCTATCAGCCCAACGTGCATAGCTGGAGAATGAAAGAAATGAACGCCATGATGCGTGCAGCGTTCTTGCCGGGCGACTCAACCGTTGAAATGCGCACGGTGCCTTTGCCGGAGCCAGGCCACGGAGAAGTTCTGCTGCGCGTGAAGGCGTCGACCATCTGCGGCTCCGACATTCGCGCCATCTTTCACGAGCACCTGGGCAAAGGGCCTGAAGGCTACCAGGGCGTGATTGCCGGGCACGAGCCTGCGGGCCAGATCGTCGCGACAGGCCCGGGCTGCCGCCGCTTCAAAGCCGACGACCGCGTGATTGTCTATCACATCTCAGGATGCGGCGTCTGCAACGACTGCCGGCGCGGCTACATGATCTCCTGCACCAGCGAAAAATATCGCCGAGCCTACGGATGGCAGCGCGACGGAGGGATGGCGGAATACATGGTAGCCGAGGAGAAAGACCTCATCGCACTGCCCGATGAGCTCTCTTACGGCGATGGCGCGCAGGTTGCGTGCGGATTCGGCACCGTCTACGAAGGACTGGAAAAGATCGGCATCAACGGCAATCACGCTGTGCTCATTACCGGGCTAGGACCAGTGGGCTTGGCGACGGCCGCGCTTTGCCGCAAGCTGGGCGCGCAGAAAATCATCGGCATCGACGTGGTACCCGAGCGCATGGAGATTGCGCTCGAGCTCGATCTCTGCGATGCGGTTTTCGCCTCAGGACCCGATAACGTAGCCGAAGTGAGGCGGCTCACTGGAGGCATGGGCGTCGAACGTGCCGTCGACTGCTCGGCGAACGACGCCGCGCGAGCCACGGCGATTCGCGCCGCGCGCAAGTGGGGCAGGATTGTTTTTCTCGGCGAAGGCGGGCGCGTCGAATTCAATCCCTCACCCGACCTGATTCACGACCAGAAAACACTCTACGGCTCCTGGGTCACGTCCACCTGGCTCATGGAGGAGCTGGTCGAACGTCTGGTACGCTGGAATCTGCATCCCGCCGACATCATCACGCACCGATTTTCGCTGGAGCGCGCCGGCGAGGCTTATGCGCTCATGGCTTCAGGGAAATGCGGCAAAGTGGCCGTTTGCGCGGACGAAGAATTGAAATGAACGGGGATCGAGAATTGAATCCATGAGCATTGCTCCGCGACGAACGAATTCGGGTTGGGAGCGTCAACTGCAAGCGACGTTGCCGGTCTTCGGCCATCGCAACTGGATCGTGGTTGCGGACGCGGCGTATCCGGCACAGTCTGGGGTCGGCATCGAGACGATTCTCGCTGACGCCAGCCAGATCGAAGTCGCTCGCGGCGTGCTTACCGCTATTGCGGCCAGCAAACACGTTCGTGCCAACATTTATCTCGACCAGGAATTGCAATTCGTCGCGGAGGCCGATGCTCCGGGCGTATCGGGCTATCGCACTCAACTCGCAAAGCTGCTCAAGGGAGCGGAGACAATCACGCTGCCTCATGAGCAGATCATTGCCAAGCTCGACCAGACGGCACAGCTTTTCTGCGTTCATATCATCAAGACCAGCCACATGATTCCCTATACCTCGATCTTTTTCGAACTCGACTGCGGCTATTGGGACACCAAGGCGGAACGGCGCTTACGGCGAGCGATGGCTGCTTCCTGTGCCTCGCCGAAATATCGATCTGCCCTCGAATCACACACAAAATGAGAGTTCCAATTTGGCTTTATCAGATGTAAAACTGGCGTCATGCTTCGCCTTTTAGACCTCCTAATTACTTCCTCCTTTCATTTCCTTCGCTCACGCCGAGGTCTCCTCATCGAAAACCTGGCACTTCGGCAGCAACTCGCAGTCTTGGGGCTAAAGCATCCGAAGTTCATCGAAACCATAAATCGGAGGCAAGACTTTCAATAAATGCGGTCTCGCACTTTCATTTATCCGGCGCAGCGGAGCAACAAGGCGATGATTCTATGGTTGCGGGGCTTTCACTTTGCCCGTCAAAGCACAATTGTGTGCGGGCGCCCACCATCATTTCTGTGGCGCAGGCAAGCGGCCCACCCAATCGGCTGGAACGTAAGCCGCTTATTTTATTCGCTTTATCCTATTTGTTTGGCCTTGGCTGGAAGCGTCTGGACATGGCTGGAAGGGTATATGGCGGAGAGAGGGGGATTCGAACCCCCGGTACAGCTTTTGACCGTACAACGGTTTAGCAAACCGCCGCCTTCAGCCACTCGGCCATCTCTCCGGCTCTCTGTGGATTATACCGGAACTTGCGTTCATCTCGCCTTTCCCGTGCTTCCTCTTTCCTGCCAACGCAATTACATTGATTGGTATGCGCGCCATCTTCAGCCCTTCGCCAAAAAAGCTGCTCCTTCTGCCCCTGATCGCCGCCACCTTCTTTATGGTGTCGGGAGGCCCCTACGGCATGGAGGACATCCTCGGTGGCGCGGGCTTTGGCTTGGCCATCGTGATCCTGCTTGTTCTGCCGTTCATTTGGAGCCTGCCCACCGCGCTTATGATCGGTGAACTCGCCGCCGCCATCCCTGACGAAGGCGGCTTTTATGTTTGGGTGCGACGCGGACTCGGCTCGTTTTGGGGCTACCAGGAAGGCTGGCTCTCGCTCTCGGCCAGCATCTTCGACATGGCGCTCTACCCCTCCATCTTCGTCCTCTACCTGGGCAAATTCAGTCCCGCGCTCACCGTCGCTCCGCGCGATTACATCTGGTCGCTGGCTGTCGTCGTCCTTTGCTGCGCATGGAATCTGCGCGGCGCGCCCAGCGTGGGTACAGACTCCGTCTGGATGTCGGTGCTGCTCCTCGCGCCATTCGCCGTCTTTATCGTTCTTGGCTTCTGGCGTGGCCTCACCCTTCATCCCGCCATGCACTGGGGCCGTCCCGCCCCTTCACCTGACGTCGATGCCGGACTCTCCACCGCAATCCTCGTCGGTTTGTGGAACTACATGGGGTGGGACAACGCCTCCACCATCGCGCGCGACGTCCATGATCCACAGCGCAATTACCCGCGCGCCATCGTCGGCGCCATCATCGTCACCGTCGTCACGTACGTTCTGCCTCTTGCTGCAATGGCCGTGGGCGGTCTCTCGCCCGATGGCTTCACTACCGGTTCGTGGGTCATTGCCGGCGGCGCACTCGGCGGCTCTCTCCTGTCCATGGCCGTTGTCGCCGGCGGAGTCATCTGCGGCCTCGGTATGTTCAACGCGCTCATGATGAGCTACACCCGCCTGCCCATCGCCATGGCCGCCGATGGCATGTTGCCACGCATCCTTGAGCGCCGCAATCGCCGCGGTGTTCCCTGGATCAGCGTGCTCTTTTGCGGCCTCGGCTGGGCGCTCGCTCTTAGTCTGCCCTTTGAGAAGCTCATCTCCATCGACCTCATTCTCTATGGCACCAGCCTCATCCTCGAATTCCTCGCCCTCATCGCCTTGCGTATTCGCGAGCCGCAACTTCCTCGCCCTTTCCGCGCCGGCAACTTCGTCTTCGCCTGCCTGCTCGCCGTCGGCCCCACTCTCCTCATCGCCTACGCGCTCTACGCCTCGCGCAGCGAGAAGCTCGGCGATCCGGGCACCGCCTTCGCTAGCGTCTCATCTCTTCTTTTTGCTTGTGGAGTTGCCCTGCTCGGACCGCCGCTCTACTGGTTCACCGCGCTTCCGCTTGCACGCCGCCGCGCTCTCGCCGCCCCGCCCGCGGCGAGGTAGCGCCCCGATTTCAAACTTCGGACGAGGCGGGCTCACTCGGCCAGCGACTCCCGCTGATCACGAACCGCCAAAAGCTAAGAGCTAATAGCTGACTGCCAGTAGCTGTTCCCTGTTCTTCTCGGTCCCTTGTTCCCTTGGCCCCTTGGTCCCCTGTTCCCTTGTTCCCTCGGTCCCTGTCTTTCTACACCGCCGCCTTCTTCTTCCCCTCGTTGTGCTTCGCCTTGCTCTCCGCGAACTGTTTGATCGTGTGCAACACGCGGTCCCGCGCGTAAGACGCATCGCGCCATCCCTTCATCTCCACGCGCTTCCCCTCCAGATCTTTGTAAATCGAGAAGAAGTGCGTAATTTCCTTCAGCATGTGCGGATAGATATCCGTGTAATTCCAGATGTTCGCGAATCGCGGATTGTTCTTCCCCACCGCCAGCACCTTCTCGTCCAGAACGCCCTGATCCAGCATCTCCAGCACGCCGATCGGCCGCACCTCCTGCACGCATCCCGGAAAACTCGGGCCCGGCACAAGAACCAGCACGTCCAGCGGATCACCGTCGTCGCTCAACGTCGACGGAATAAATCCGTAGTCGCCCGGATAGTGCACCGGCGAGTGCAGGTTCCGGTCCAGCTTGAACACGTGCAGTTGCTTGTCGTATTCGAACTTCTGCGTTCCGTCCAGGGGAATCTCGATCACCACCCGAAAGACCTCCGGCGCCCGGTCGCCCACGGGCAGTTCCAGATAATTAACCATTGCGTTTTATCTCTCCTTGGGGAATTGCGCAAGCCCAATCTCTTTTTCAGCTCAACTCAAATGCTGCGGTTCGCCACCGTCGTGTCTGACCACTGATCACTGTCCACTGCATCTATAATCAGGGATCATGAAGGCGCATGTCTACGTCACGCTGAAGACATCGGTCCTCGATCCGCAGGGCCAGACCATCCACAACGCTCTTCGCAAGATCGGTTTTGCCGATGTCACCGCCGTGCGTCAGGGCAAATACTTCGCGCTTTCGCTTGCCGACGGCCTCCACTCCGACGCCGCACGCGCCGCGCCGAGGTCGAGCGCATCGCTCGCGAAGTTCTCACCAACCCCGTCATTGAGGAATACACCTATCGCATCGAGGAGTAGCTGGGCGTCCGCGAGCCCTCCGCGCCCGCCCCCCACACCCGTTTTTCCTGCCTTGCCGGACGCCAATTAAACAAAAATTCGTGAATTCTTTACATTTCCAGTCAGGAATTACACGCATATTCGCGTCCGGTTTTCCACTGACCGGGCCTTTTCTAACACCCTAACCCCCTTCACTTCAGCGCGCTACGGAATTCCCGCCACCGGTTGCTTCCATGGCAGAACAATTGCTGCACTGTGGGACGGAAATCCTTCTTTCGAGCCGATCGGATGATTGGTTTCCCGGCGCCCCGCCGATGCACGCCGCTGGAGGGTATCAAGTGGCAACCGCACCGCTCGTTGACTGGAAGCTCCCAACCGCCTCGCCTTCAGTGCCGACGACCGCGCTCCCCATGTCCTCCCGCTCTTTGCCCAGCTATGACGCCCCATCCGAGCCGGTCGCCGTCCCCGACGAACCCAAAGACGAATGGGCCGCCGAAGCAATCGTGAATCTCAGGCATGTTGTCGTAGGCATCGTCTTCGCGCTCATCATCGAAGGCGCAGTCGCTCTCTGCATCTTCGCCACTTGGAATCTCTGGCACATTCGCTAGCCGTGTTCCTTCCCCAGATGCCGTGGCTCGCCGAGCGGTAGGTCACACGCCGCTCGGCCCACGGCTGATTCCACCTCCGCTATTGCTACTCCGTTCCCCGCCGCACCCCGTCCTCCCATCCAATCGGTTATGATTCCTGTGGTCAGTATTTGCGTTTTCTCCCAGGACTTATCCGGCCCATTTGCGCCCTGAAAATCTCGCCCTCACTCCACTCGTATTCTCCAAGGATCCTATGTCGCGTTTGAACCCGTATGTTGCTTTGCTCACCCTCATCGCCACGCTCGGCGGATTACTCTTCGGCTACGACACGGCCGTCATCAACGGCGCGGTCGACAGTCTGAAAGCGTATTTCATCAATCCCCGATTCGCCGATCTCGCCAATCCCGCTCAGGCCAACGCCGCCAACTCCCTGCTCGGCTTTGTCGTTTCCAGCGCGCTCATCGGCTGCATCATCGGCGGTCTCGTTGGCGGCTGGGTCTCGACCAACGTCGGCCGCAAGCGCGGGCTCATCATCGCCGCCGTGCTCTTCCTCATCTCGGCCCTCGGCGCCGCCGCGCCGGAATTCCCATTCGCCCCCATCGGCCACGGCGGTCCGGGCTTCATGGCGAACTTCGTTTTCTACCGCATCCTCGGCGGCATCGGCGTCGGCCTCGCTTCCATGTTGTCGCCCATGTACATCGCGGAAATCGCGCCCGCAAAAGTTCGTGGCAACCTCGTCGCCTGGAACCAGTTCGCCATCATCTTCGGCATGCTGGTCATTTACTTCGTCAACTTCGGAATCTCCAAAGCCGGCAGCGGCGATACCTGGCTCAACACCATCGGCTGGCGCTATATGTTCCTCTCCGGCACCATTCCCGCCGTCCTTTTTCTTCTTCTCCTCTTTCTCGTGCCTGAAACTCCGCGCTACCTCATGCTCAAGGGAAATGAACCCGCCGCACGCGCCGTGCTCGCCAAACTCGTCACGCCCGAAGAGGGCGAAAAGGAAATCTC